>ONQM01000016.1 GCA_900319955.1 uncultured Eubacteriales bacterium
GAAGAGAGAGATATTTATATAGGAATTAATGAAGAAGAAAATCTTGATTCAGATATTGAAGAAAACATAGATGTTTTATATAAACTTGAAAATAATAAATTAAAAAAAGTTATTTCTAATTAGAGATATTAATGATATAATAACTTGTTGAGAGGGTGACGTTTCGTGAAATTAAAAATTAGAGTTGATCAAGACGATTTATTAATGTTTATAATTTTTGCAATATTTTTACTTTATTTAGTTGCTGTTACAATAACTAATGTTTCATGTTTTGCTCAAAATGGATATTTATATGGACCTAATCCACTTCCTGCTTTTTCTTCTAAATATATTACTGCAACACTTGTATTTTATATTGGTGCACTAGCTGCCATAATATTAAGTGTTAAAAGCAAAATATTTGAGTTTGATAAAGGATTTGGAATAACAACAGAAAAGAAAGATAAAGGTTATTCTAGATGGACTAAAGATAAAGAAATAATGAAAGCTAAAAAAGTTGAGGCTGTTGATATTGGTGCAAAGACAAGTCTTTATGCTGGAACACCACTTCTTTATAAGAACAATCAAGTATATGTTGATAATGGTGAAAATCATACACTAGTTATTGGTGCTACTGGATCTGGTAAAACTCAAGATATTATTTTACCAACTGTTCATATATTGTCAAAACATAGAGAAAGTATGGTAATAACAGATCCTAAAGGTGAAATTTATGAAAAAACATCTGAAATGTTAAGAAAAAAAGGGTATCAAATACTTCTTCTTAATTTCCGTGATCCACAAAATGGTAGTGCATGGAATCCACTTGATTTACCTTATAAGATGTATAAGGAAGGAAATACAGACAAAGCTATTGAGCTTCTTGATGATTTAGCTCTTAATATTTTGTATGATGAGTCAAATAAGAATCAGGATCCTTTTTGGGAGAAGAGTTCTGCATCATACTTTTCAGGTATAGCACTTGGACTATTTAAAGATGCTAAACCAGATGAAATTAATATCAATAGTATTAATTTAGTTTCATCTGATGGTGATGATAGATTTGGTGGATCAACATATATAAAAGAATACTTTAATATGATGGATCATACTGATCCTGCATATGTTGATGCATCAGGAACTGTTAATGCACCTGCTGAAACTAAAGGATCAATTCTTGCAGTATTTAAGGATAAAATAAAAACATTCGCATCACGTGAAAATTTATCTGAAATGCTTTCACATAGTGATGTTGATTTATCTAGTATTGGTAAAAAACCAACTGCAGTATTTATAGTTATTCAAGATGAAAAGAAGACATATCATGCACTTGCAACAATTCTTTTAAAACAAATATATGAAACATTAATTGCAGTTGCTCAAGAAAATGGTGGAGCACTTCCAGTAAGAACAAACTTCTTGCTAGATGAATTTGCAAATATGCCTCCTTTAAAAGACGTTACAACAATGATAACCGCTGCTCGTTCTCGTAAAATAAGATTTACAATGATTATACAAAACTTTGCACAACTAGATTCTGTTTATGGTGATAAAGATGCAGAAACAATTCGTGGTAACTGTGGTAATTTAATATATCTTGTTACAACTGAGTTAAAGGCACTAGAAGAAATTAGTAAGATGGCAGGTGAAGTTAAGTCAAAGAAAGATGAAAAGACTGCATCAAAACCACTTGTAACAATATCAGATCTACAGCATATGAAAGAGCATGATGTAATAATTATGCGTTTGCGTATGAATCCATTTAAGACACATTTTAAACCTGATTATGAGCTTGATTGGGGTGATAAATGCCCTAAAGCAACTTATCCAACTCGTGAAAAAATGCCTGTTCATACATTTGATATTAAAGAGTTTGTAAAGAAAGAAAAAAAGAAAAAACTTCTTGAAATGATGAATGATATGGATGATGGAGAAGAAAGGCCATTTACAAAACCAGTTCCAAGTGGAATGCATTCAAGTAATTCTGGGACAAGTCGTCCAAAGATGAATTCTGTTCCTGATATGCCTCAAATGCCGCCATTTGGTGGAGGATTTTCTTTTGATAATAGTATTTCAAATGGAGACTCTTCTTCTGGTCAAATAGATGTTGATGATTTAGTAAAAAAGATTGATGCAAAGATTGCAGAACTTGAAAAAGAAGAAAGAGAAGAAAAGAAAAAAGAAGAAGAGGAAAAGAAAGCTGAAGAAAACAAAGTAGTTGAAGCAGATATAATTAATAAAGACAATAAAGAAAAGAGTGCAGAACCAATTAGTAATAAAGATGATGAAAGTATAAATAAGAATAAAGAAGAAAATTTAGATCTTGATGATGACGATGATGACGATGATGATTTCTTTGATGATTTCTTTGATAATTAGAGGTGAAAGTTATGAATAATGAAGAAAAAAATACAGAAACAAATGTTTCTACTTCAGTAGGTGGAGGATCTGCTGCATCAGCAATTGCAGATGCAATAAAGAAATATCGTCCAACATCAGGTAGTGGTAGTAGTGAAAGTGGAATGAAAAAACTTTTAATTATAATAATTGTTTTAACAATTATTTTAGTTATTTTGTTAGCAATATTTTCAGGAGCATCTAAGCCAAAGAAAGGTATTACTTATTCTGATAGAGAAGATTTAATGTCTGATGCTGCAAGAAAATTCTTTAGTGCTAATAAAAAGTATTTACCTAAAACAAATGGTGGTACTGTTGAAATAAGTGCACAAAAGTTAATTAATGAAAGCTATTTGGATGCTAATTATGCACCTAGTACTTGTACTGGTAAAGTAGTTGTTCAAAATAATGATGATTCATTTATTTATATTCCATATTTAGATTGTGGAAGTGCATATAAAACAACACAATTTTATCGTAAGATTACTGAGAATAAGAATATAGTTACATCTGGCAATGGATTATATAATGAAGATGGAACTTATGTATTTAAAGGTGATACTGTAAATAATCATGTAGAACTTGGACATGCTACATGGAGAATTGTTAAAGTAACTAGTGATAATGAAGTTGTTCTTGCACTGGATAAATTTGACAATAACTATAATCCTTATACTACATATCCATGGGATGATAGATTAAATGCTGATAGAGATACTGATTCTGCATCAGGATCTGGCATTAACAACTTTAATATAAGTAGAATTAAGGATAGCCTAAAAACTTATCTTGATACACCTCTTGGTGATGGTACCGAAAGATTAATTGACAAAAATATTAGAGGCCACATTGTTGATCACCAGTACTGCATTGGTAAAAGAGGATATGATGATGGAACTAAGAATATGTCTGTAGAATGTAGTGAAGTATCTGAACCACTAGAAGTAGGACTTCTTACAGTTTCAGAGTTTATGGACGCAAGTCTTGATGGTAATTGTAATAGAACAGTTTCAGACCTTTGTCAAAATTATAATTATTTAAATGAAACAGGTTATAACTGGTGGACAATAACTGCAGATGGAACAAATTCATATAGAGCATATTATGTATCATCAAATGGATCAGTTTCATCATCTCCTGCATCAACTTATAGAAACATAAGACCAGTTATTTACTTAGACAGTAAAACAATGTTTAAGAGTGGTAATGGTACAGAAGATAAACCTTATAAAATAAAATAGTCTAGTATTTACTAGATTATTTTTTTCAGTTGCATATTTTTTATGCTATAATTATGCAATTGAAAGTAAATCTTATTTATTTTTGTCATATAATAAATAGGTGGTTACATGAATATAACTTATGATGAATTAAAAATGAATAACTATAAATTAATTGATGTAAGAGAGTCAAAATTTTATAATATGGGACATTTAAATGGAAGTATTAATATACCAGTTAATAATATACTTTATAATATAAATATATTAGATAAAAATAATTCTTATGTATTTATTTGTGAAAGTGGTAAAACTAGTTTAAAACTTTCAAAACTTTTAAATAATTTAGGATATAAAACTTATAGTTTAGATGGAGGTTATATCAATTTAATAAACAAAAACTTCTAATTGTATGATACAATACTATTAGAAGGTGATTGATTTGGAAATTATTATAATAGTTTTATTAATAGTTGTTATTATTCTTTTATTTGTTAATTTAATAGTATCTCATAACAATAAACATAATGATGCAGATATTACAGAAAGACTTGGTAAATTTGAACTTGATATAATGAAAGAATTCAATGAATTTAGAGATGGCTTTAGTAAGAGTTTAGGATCTGATTTTGATAAGTTAAATGATAGTGTTGAAAAAAGATTAATGCTTATAAATGATAAAGTAAATGAACGTCTTGATACTAACTTTGAAAAAACTAATAAGACATTTATTAATGTTTTAGAGCGACTTTCTAAAATAGATGAAGCTCAAAAGAAGATTGATAATTTATCATCTGATATTGTAAGTTTAGAAAGTGTTCTAACTGATAAAAAATCAAGAGGAATATTTGGTGAGGTTAATTTAAAACATATTTTTGCATCAGTATTTGGTGAAAAGAATGATAAGATATATAGACTTCAGTACACACTTTCAAATGGTTATATTGCAGATTCAGTTTTATTCGCTCCAGAACCACTTGGTACTATTGCAATAGATTCTAAGTTCCCACTAGAAAATTATCAAAAAATGGTTGATCAAAATAATTATAAAGATAGAGACTACTATACAAAACTTTTTAAACAAGATGTAAAGAAACATATTGATGCAATAGCATCTAAATATATTGTTCCAGGTGAAACTGCAGATCAAGCGATTATGTTTTTACCAGCAGAAGCAATATTTGCTGAGATTAACGCATACCATCAAGATATAATAGATTATGCTTATAATAAAAGAGTTTGGATTACAAGTCCTACAACACTTATATCAACACTTACTGTTGTTGAAATGATTATTAAAAATATGGAAAGAGATAAATATACTAAAGTAATACATGATGAATTAAATAAACTAGGACTAGAATTCTCTAGGTATAAAGAACGTTGGGATAAACTTTCAAGATCTATACAAACAGTTAATAAGGATGTTGAAAACTTTACTGTTACAACAAATAAAATATCTAAAAAATTTGAAAGTATTAATAAAGTTGATATAAAAAGTTTAACAGATAGTAGTAAAGAAAATGAATAAAGCCTCATATAATTAATGAGGTCTTTTTTATGATACTTTTTATTATAGGATTTATATCAATGATTTATGGTAACTTTTTTATTATTTCATACATGAAACTTTTAAATACTGAATATAATATATTTGAATTTATAAGATTTATATCTAGTAAACCTGAGTGTTTAATTAGTTTAATAGGATTATTTCTTGTAATTTTTTCTTTGAGAAAGAAGGGATAATTTGTATTATATTTATGATGTATTACTTGATTTTAATAATGAACTTTATGATTTTTATGAATGGTATAGTAAAGATAAAATAGAAAATTTTAAGAAAATACCAATATTTAGAATAAGCGATGATGATTTATATAATTTAATAAATTATAAAGTTAATGTGTCTAAAGATTTTTTAAATAAAATATATAAAAAGTCAGAAGGACATTATGGAAGCTATAGATATGCATCTTTATTTACTAATAATAAAAAGATTTTTGCACTTGAATTTGGAAGTGATGGAAGTATAAAAAATTATAGTTCTTTGCTACCAGATGAAGAAGATGATATATTAATGCATATGAAAAAGTTAAATATTTTGAAACTTGATTATAAAATTTCTAATATAAAAGTGAATGCTCATAATAAAGTAAGATATATAGATGATATTAGTACGTATAATAAGAAGTATTTAGAAAATTTATATAAAAATAAAATGTTTGATGAAGTTAATTACCTTTATAGTGAAGTATATGATGATGGTTTAAAAAATGATATAAAGTATAAATATGATAAATTAAGAAATAGTAATTATGTCATTAAATTAAATAAAGTTATTAAAGAAACACAAAGAAAACTAAATAATTTAACATAGATTGTGTAAAGTATATTTTATCAGTTAAACTAATATGATAGAATATAAAAGAGGTAGGTTAAATTATGTTTAGTTTTTATGATATGTGTTATGGATTTATGTTTTTCTTTTTAGCATCCATATTTGGTTATATTGCAGAATGTACATTTGTAAGTATTGGTAATAAAAAATTAACACTTAATAGAGGATTTTTAATGGGACCTTATATTCCAATTTATGGAGCGGGTACTTGCACTGTTGTTATTATTTTAAAAGATTATATGGATGATCCAGTAATATTTTTCTTTATGACAACAATTATATGTTCATTTATAGAATACATTACAAGTTTAGTACTTGAAAAAATATTTAAAGTTAGATGGTGGGACTATAGTCATGAAAAGTTTAATATTAATGGAAGAATATGTTTAAAAAATTCATTTTTATTTGGACTTGCAGGACTAACTGTTTTATATACTTTATACCCATTAATGTGTGACTTCCTAAGTATTATTCCAAATACTATTTTAGAAGTAGTGGGAGTGTTATGTTTTATAGCATTTATTTCAGATTTTATATTTACAACAAAAGCACTAATTAATGTTAAATCAAGTTTAAAAGATATTAAAGGTGATGCAACAGAAGAGGCACATAAAGAAGTTATTAAAGCACTTGAAAAACATGAGTTTCAGTTTAACAGACTTATATCATCACATCCAAACATTGAATTATTTAATAGTGATACTGTTAAGAAATTTAAATATAAAATGCTTGAATTAAGAGAACTAAAAAAAGAGAAAAAGTCTAAGAAATAAAGACTTTTTCTTTTGATTATGATATAATATGTATGCATTTTGGGGGAAAATTATGAAAAATACAAGTGATGAATGTTTTACTCTTGCTAAAATTTACTTTGAACATAAAGGTAATTTAGAAGTATCAAGTAGTTTTAAGACATTAGATGGTTATACGTATAACAGAGATGGTTATAAATTAGGATATGAACTTTCTAAGATAAGAAAAAAATATGAAAAAGATTCTTTAAGTCAATTTGATATAGAAAGATATTCATCTATTGGAATGAGATGGGAAAGAACTAATAAAAATGATGTTTGGTTTTCTTACTTCAATCTTGCAAAAATTTATTTTGAGAATAAAGGTAATTTAAGAATACCATCTAAATTTAATACATTTGATGGAATTACTTATGATGAGAGTGGTAAGAAGTTAGGCTCATGGCTTTCTAGACAAAAGGTTGCTTATAAAGAGAAAACATTAAGTCTTGATAAAATAAAACTTTTAGAAAGTATTGGTATAGAGTGGGAGCTAAAGAAAAATAATGATTTTGATACTATGTATAATGCATTATATAATTACTACGTTATACATAAAGATCTTAATATACCTGATGACTATAGAGTAAATGGTAAAAAGATAAAAGATTATAAAATAAAATTTAAAAATGAATTTAGAGGTATTAGTAAAGACAAACTTTCATTTGATGAAATAACAAAACTTGATAACATTAATTTTGAATGGTTTAGTAAATTAACTAATATTAAGTTGATGAGAGAAGAAATAAATGAATATAATATTAAGAGAAAGAGGATAGAAATATTAAATAGAGTGCTTAGCTCATTATCTATTTGTGATAATTCTTCGGTGCCTAACAAAGATGAGATTAATAAAATTTTGATAAATAAGCTAGATGTAAAATAGAAATACTTAAACATATCATCATATATTATACTGTACTTGATGCATGCACAAAAAATCAAAGAAGTAGTTTTAAAACTACTTCTTTAATTTTTAATGGTATCAATGGGAAAAAGGTCTACAACTTCCACACTCTACCAAATATAAAAACATCAACTGATATAAGTATAGCATAATTATATTTTAAATAAAATAAAAATTATTTTTCATAATATGTCCACATTCTATATATTAATATTTCTTTATTTTCTTCATTAACTTTATACACAATACGGTGTTGTCTATTAATTCTTATCAAGTAAAATCCTAATAAATCCCCAGTAAGCTTTTCATAACTAGGTGGATAACAAAAAGAATCATCAATCATTTGGGTTAAAATATTAATTACAATTTTATCAAGTCCATCATTTTTTAAATTTTTTTATCCTTTGTAGCTTTCTTAGAAAATTTTATTTCATAATTACCATTCTTCATTAGAATTAAAACTTTCTACTTTATTCCAATCTTCTTTTTCATCTATTTTCTTAATTTCATCAACATATCCTGGTATTATAGGGTACTTTAATGCGTACGTCAGCAGAAATATTAATAAAAAAAAGAAATAGATTTAAAACTACTTCTTTAATCACTAAATGGTAGCGCCGGTGAGATTCGAACTTACGACCTATCGGGTATGAACCGATTGCTCTAGCCAACTGAGCTACAGCGCCATCAAACAAGATATATTATAGCAAAATAAATTATAACTTGCAATACTTTTTAAACTTTTCTATAATATTATTTGGAGATATGCTTATGAAGAAATTTTTTAGTATTATATTTGGTATGATCATATTTATATGTCTTTTTGTTTTAACTATTATTATTAATCTTAATTTTTTATTTAAAGAAAAGACTATTAATAATATAAATAAAAATATGGATTATATGAGTTTTGTAAATGTAGCGGGTGAAAAAAATAATATAAATAAAATAATTGATTCTACATATGAAGTACTTATTAAAAGTGGTATGTCATATACTGATATAAAAAATGCTATTAATAGTAAATATTTAAAAAGCGTTGTTTCAAAAATAGAAGTAGATGAAATTAATTATTTATTTTACGGAAAAAAGAGTAATGCTCTTTCTAAAAATGATTTAAAAAATATGCAAAATAAATATATAAAAGATAAAAAAATAATTCTTGCTCTAAATTTTTTAAATCCAAGTATACTTGAAATAGAAAAAAATATTAATAAAAATATTGATAGTATACCAAATAATAATTTAAAAGTTGTTAGATATTTATTTACAAATGATTTTAAAATAATTCTTTTAACTTTAATTACAATATCTTGTGTACTTATAATTATTATAAATAAAGAAAAATTCATTCCATATATATTTGTTCCATCATGTATAGTAGGAATTATAGAACTTTTAATAGTTTTATTCGCTGATAATTATTTATATAAGTATTTAAGTGGACTTGTATATGTATTTATACTTCCTTTTGTTAAACAGTTTACAGGAACACTTTTAAAAACTAGTTTAATAATAATGTGTATAAGTGTTTTTTATCTTTTAATTAGTGATAATATAAGTGAAAAAAGTAAGGTTATACTTAAAAAAAGAATAAAGATTAAAAATGATTAACAAAAAGTTTTTGATATTTAGAAAAAATATGATATAATTGATTGTAGTTAATGATTAATAATTTTGGAGGATAGAGTTATGGCATTAAATAATTTTAAAAAATTTTTTGGTGGGGACGTTGAACAAGAAGAAAATGAAGGAGTAGATGAAGAATTCTATTCTACAACTAGGGAAACTTATAAAGAAGAAAATGGTGCTGGTGGATCTAAGATGATGCTTTTAGAACCACGTGCTTATTCAGAGTCAACACAAATAGCAGATTATTTAAAAGCAAGGAACTCTGTTGTTGTTAACCTAAAAAGAGTAACACCTGAGCAAGCTAAAAGAATAGTAGATTTCTTAAGTGGTACTATATATGCAATACAAGGTGATTTAAAACATTTAGGTGGAAGTATTTGGTTATGTACACCAAATAATGTAACTGTTGATGGTAAGATTACTGATGATAATGCTAAAAAGGAAGAAAAAGAGACTAAAAAGGAAGAGGACGACGAATTTAACTGGTAAAATTAAGTAGGGGGGGTCGCTCTATGGAAAGATTTAGTCTAGAAGTAAATGGATATAATAAAGAAGAAGTTAATAGATTCTTAAATGAAATTTCTATAAGAAGTGAAGCTTTAATAGATAAATATATTAAGCAGCAGGAAGAAATTGAAAGACTTCAGAAAGAAATTCTTGAGTTAAAGAAAGATGATAAGGATAAGATTATAAGTGATGCTAAAGAAATGGCAAGTAGAATACTGAATGAAGCTCTTTTAAAATCACAAGAAGAAAAAGAAAATAGTGAACTTCTTAAGAAAAATATGACAATATTAAGACGAAGAATGGATGTTTTAATAGAGCAGGAAAAAGCTATATTAAAAGAATTTGATGATATAGAAAAGGAAAACTAGTTTTCTTTTCTTTTTTTTTATGCTATAATATGAGGCAATTGGGAGAGTTATTTATGAATACAAATTTTCAAATAAAAAATGAGATAGAAGCATTAAAACAAAAACTTTATGTTGAAGTTGATGATTATAATAAGATGAGAGTTGAATTATTTAAACTAAGACCTAGATTAGATTTACTAAGAGAAATATGTGAAATATTTGAAAGCCACGAGATAGAGGACAATATAATGGGACTTTTTATACTTTTAGAATTAGCATATGATAAAAGTGTATATACTTTTTACGAAGATAAAATTCTTGATTATGTAACAGCTAAAGAAAATTTAAAAGGAAAAAGTGATTTCTTTGAAAAAGAAATAGAAAAGTATAATAGTGATATTAATACTATTTACAATACTATAAAAAATGAACTTGATTATTATACTGCTAAATACAATAAAGAAAGAAAATTTATTTATTTAAATAAATATAATATGATATCTTTTAGAAAAATAATAAGTGCATTTAAATATGAAAATGTAATAGAAGATAATGATAGAAATAATTTAATCAAATATTTAAAAACTTCTTCTACTCCTAACGATAAAGTACTTTTAATTAAAGAAATTGTAAATGATCATAATGTTCATGTAAGAGATCCTAAAAGAAAAATTAGAAAAGATGTTATTGAAATGTATCTTAAGAAATTTCATACTTTGCCTGTTGATGAAAGTACCGAAACAGATGAGCTTAAGAAGTTAGTGGATAATTATACAATACTTATGAAGTCTGATGATTATGAAGAAAATATTAAAGTAATGCCTAAACTTTCAGATGGTAAAATAAGTGAAAAAGATTTTGATTATATATACAAATCTGTTATTAATAACATAGTTGATCAAATGGAAATGTGCAAGAATGATTTATGTGATGATAATGTTTATAACGATAAAGAATTAAAGAAACTTGTATGTGATGAATATGTAAATTTAAGAAAAAGACTTATATGTTTATTTGATGGATATAAGAGTGACAAAAATAAGTACTTTGAACAAAAAGAACTTGAAAAAGAAAAGAAAAGCCTTGAAATAATTGAGAATATAGAAGAAGATGAAGACAAAAGAAATTTACTTTTCTTAAAGAAGAATGATAAAGTATATATAGAAAGTGATATGAAAGATATACCAGAAGAATATTATGAAAGAGTGTATACTCTTATTGATACATTTAGAAATGGTACTTTAAATAAAGATAGTATAAGACAGCTTGTAAGTAATAATAAATTTAGAACATATAGAGAGTTAAGAGATGATCAAGTAAGAATAGTTTATAAAGAAGTTGGTAATAACAATTATTTAATACTTGGTGTAGGGGTAAAGAAAGATAATATTGATTATAAACTATTAACTAGGTTAACAAAAAGATATAAAGATTTAACAGATGATGAAATAGAAGAACTAAAAGAAGATTCTAAAGAAGAAATAGAAAGCATTAAAAGTCTTTATCTAACAAAAGGTAGAAAAGGTAATAGATAGTCTTGATTATATAAAATCTATGTGATAAAATAACGCTGTAAGCAAATGAAGAAGACGGAAATATTTGAAAACTTAAAGAGAGCCTATGTTTGGTGTAAATGGGTAGTAAGTAAGATATTTTAGATCACTTCTTTTAGCAATATATTAAAAGTATATTCGGGTAGTTCTGTTAAAGACTTTAGAGAAAAAAATAAGGTGGTACCACGAGATAATCGTCCTTTAGGTATCATCTTTTTATTTTAAGGAGGAAAATTATGGGATTTCAAAAATTAGAAAAAGGTAAAGATAGTGAAATTGAAAGCAAGATAAGTGAGTATTGGGAAGAAATTGATATTCTTTCTAAGAGTATAGAAAAAAAAGATCCTAATAAGAAATGGGTTTTCTATGATGGACCAATATATGCTAATGCTAAACCTGGTATTCATCATGTATTTGCAAAGACTATAAAAGATGCTTTTTGTAAATATAAGACAATGAATGGATATAGAGTTGAAAGAAAGATAGGACTTGATACTCATGGACTTCCAATTGAAGTAAATGTTGAAAAGAAACTTGGATTTAGTGGTAAGAAAGATATTGAAAAGTTTGGAATAGAAAACTTTTGTAAAGAATGTAATAAAGCAACTCTTACTAATACATCAGAAGTAGATAAAGTAACTAAGATGATGGGACAATTTATTGATACAAAACATCCTTATATAACATGTTCTAATGATTATATAGAATCTGAATGGTGGATTTTAAAAGAAATGGATAAGAAAGGACTTTTATATCACTCTAACAAAGTATTACCATATTGTCCTAGATGTGGAACTGAGCTATCTCAAAATGAGGTTGCACAAGAATATCATGAAGATACAGTAAATACTGTATATGTTACATTTAAAGTAAAAGATAAGGATGAATACTTCCTTGTTTGGACAACAACTCCTTGGACTTTAATTGCAAATGTCTCACTTTGTGTTAATCCTGATATGGACTATGTTTTAGTAGAAAGTCATGATAATAAATTCATTCTTGCTAAAGACCTAGTTAGTACTTTATTTGATGAATATAAAGTACTTAAAGAAATGAAAGGTAAAGATTTAATAGGAACTGAGTATGAACAACTTATGCCTTTTGTAAAACCAGATGGAGATGCATTTAGAGTAGTTGCAGACTCATATGTCACTAATGAAGATGGAACAGGTGTTGTTCATATTGCACCAGCATATGGTGAAGATGATGCAAGAGTGTGCAAAGAAAATGGTATAGGCTTTGTAAATCCTGTTGGTAAGGATGGCTGCTACACAGAAGGTCCATGGAAAGGTGAACTTGTAACATCACAAGACCTAGAGCTTGAAATAATTAAATGGTTAAAAGAAAATGACAAGTTATTTAAAAAGCAAAAGATTAAACACAATTATCCTCATTGCTGGCGTTGTAAAAGTCCTCTAATTTACTATGCAAAACCTGCATGGTATATCAAGACAACTGAATATAAAGATAAAATAATTGAAGCAAATAAGAAAGTTAACTGGTATCCATCATTTGTTGGAGAAAAACGCTTTGCAAACTGGCTTGAGAATATGGTTGACTGGGGTATTTCAAGAAATAGATATTGGGGCTGTCCAATGCCTGTTTGGACATGTGAGTGCGGAGAAAAAGTTGTTATTGGATCACGTGAAGAATTACAAAATTCTATAATTGAGGATACTGATATTTCTAAGCTTGAACTTCATAGACCTTATGTTGATAATCTTCATATTAAATGTCCTAAGTGTGGAAAAGTAATGGAGCGTGTTCCAGATGTATTAGACGTATGGTTTGATAGTGGTTCAATGCCTTATGCACAGTGGCATTATCCATTTGAAAATAAGGATAAGTTTAAAGATCAGTTTCCTGCAGACTTTATTGCAGAAGGCGTTGATCAAACACGTGGATGGTTCTATGTTTTAATTGTTATTTCAACAATATTATCTGGAGAGTCAAGTTTCAAAAATGTTGTTGTTAATGATATGATGCTTGATAAGAATGGTAAAAAAATGTCTAAATCAGTTGGAAATATAATTGATCCAGTTGAAATTATGACAGAGTATGGAGCAGACACAATAAGATTTTATATGATGTATGTATCTCCTGTATGGACACCACTTAGATTTTCAGTAGATGGTGTAAAGGAAGTTTATTCTAAATATACATCTACTATGAAGAACCTTTATTCATTCTTTGAAATGTATGCTAATGCAGATCATATAGATCCAAGAGACTATGAAGTCTCATATGATGATCTAGAACTTACTGATAAGTGGCTACTTTCCAAATTCAATAAACTTGTTAAGAATGTAACAGATGCTTACAATGAATTTGATTTAAATAAAGTTGCAAGACTTGTTGTTCCATTTATTAATGATGATTTTTCAAACTGGTATATTAGATCTACTAGAAGAAGATTCTGGGATTCAAAGCTTACCACTAGCAAGAAAGCTGTTTATAAGACAACATATGATGTACTTCTTAATTTAGTTAAACTTTGTGCGCCACTTACTCCTTTCTTAACAGAAGAAATTTATAGAAAGTTAACTGGTAAAGAGTCTGTTCACTTAGCATCGTTCCCTGTATATAATGAAAAACTAATTAATGAAGAAGCAGAAAGACGCATGGATTTAGTAAGAGATATATGTTCACTAGGCAGAAATGCAAGAGAAGATGCTGGAATAAAGGTAAGACAACCAATCGGAAGAATATTACTTCCAGAAAAAGATAAAGAAGTACTAGGGAGTCTTACATCTATTATTAAAGAAGAATTAAATGTAAAAGAAATAGAGTTTGAGTCTGATATGGATAAGTACCTTGACTATACAGTTAAACCAAACTTTAAAGTAGTTGGAAAAATATTAGGACCTAGAGTTAAACTTTTACAGGAATATTTAGAAACTATTGATAAAGAAAGTATTTCTAAACTAAAAAATGGTGAACTTCACATATCACTTGGGGGAGACGATTATACTTTAACTTCAGATATGGTTTTAATAACACTTAAACAAAAAGAAGGATTTGAATCTAGTACAAATGATAGAACATGTGTTGTACTAGACACTAACTTAACAGAAAATTTGATACTTGAAGGCTTAGCAAGAGAGTTTGTAAGAACAGTACAAAACTTAAGAAAAGAAAAAGACTTTGTTATAACAGATCATATCAAGATTTATTATAGTGGAGATGATGCTCTTGACAAGATGCTTTTAAGTTTCAAAGATTATGTTGAAGGAGAAACTCTTGCAAAAGAAATAATCTCTGAAAATAAAGGACAAGAGTATGACTTAAATGGTCATAAAGCATTTATAGATGTAGAAAGACTTAAATAGTCTTTCTTTTTTCTACAATTAAGTAGTATAATACTTAAGTAAATGGAGGAGTTATGAAACTTATTGTTAAACCTTTAAAATATAGAGACAATTTAAATAAGTATGATGGTATTATTTTACCTTTAAAAGATTTTAGTATTAACTATGACACTTATTTTACATTAGATGAAATAAGAAAAATAAGAAGTAAATATAAAGGTGAAGTATTTCTTGTTTTAAACAAGATGATGTTTAATAAAGATTTAGATAATCTAAAAGAAGTTCTTTTAGAAATAGATAAACTTGATATTACTGGAATATTTTTCTATGACTTAAGTATATTAGAGTTTAAAAGAGAACTTAAATTAAAAACAGATTTAGTTTGGAATTCCAATCATCAAGTAACTAACTATGAAACATGTGACTTTTATTATAGTAAAGGAGTGCGTTACGCATATCTTTCTAATGAAATAACTCTTGATGAAGCTTTAGAAATAAATAAAGAAAGTAATATAACTTTAATGCTCACTATGATAGCATTACCTGTTGTTGGTACAAGTTATAGACATTTACTAACTAATTATTATAAAGCATGGAATAAACCTTTTAAAAATAATTTAGAAATAGAAGAAGAAAAAACTAAAGAAAAATTTGTAGTAGAAGAAGAAAAAGATGGAACTACTTTTAAATATAATAAAATACTTAATAATACTAGATGTTTAGAAAATTTAAAAGAAAATAACTTTCCATATTTAGTTTTTATTGAAGATGGAATAGATGAAGATAAATTCTATAAATCAGTTGATATAATAAATGATTATACAAAAAAAGGTATTAATAACTTAGAAACTGTTTATGACTTAATTGGAAGAAATACAGGATTTTCATATAGAAAGACAATATATAGGGTGAAGAAAAAATGAAAAAAATAGAACTTTTAGCACCTGCAGGAGATTTAGAAAGATTAAAAATAAATTTACTTTATGGTGCAGATGCTGTTTATTTAGGTGGAGAAAAATATAGTTTAAGAGCAAATGCAACTAACTTTACTTTAGATGAATTAAAAGAAGGATGCACTTTTGCACACTCTTTGGGTAAAAGAGTACATCAAACAATTAATATAGTATTTCATAATGAAGATATGGAAGATGTTAAAGAATATATTGGAAAGTGCGTTAAGGCTGGAGTTGATGCATTTATTGTAAGTGATCCTTTTATAATAAATTATATAAAAGAAGAATATCCGAAAGTTGAAGTACATCTATCAACACAAAGTAGTATGACAAACAATATGGCTGTTAAATTCTTTGAAGAAGAGGGGGTTAATAGAGTTGTTCTTGCAAGAGAACTATCAAAGGATGAAATAAAAGAAATAATTGATAGTACTAATGTTGATATAGAAGTATTCTTGCAAGGCGCTATGTGCTCACTTTTTAGTGGAAGATGTGCTCTTTCAAGTTATGTTACTAATAGAGATGCCAATCGTGGCGGTTGTGCACAAATATGCAGATTCGCTTTTAAAACTAATAGTGAAGACTTTACATTTGCATCAAAAGACTTATCTCTTGCAAAAAGAATAAAAGATTTAATAGAAATAGGAGTTACATCTTTAAAGATAGAAGGTAGAATGAGATCAATTTATTATTTAGCAACTGTTATTGGATCTTATAGAAAGTTAATAGATGCTTATTATTATGGCACACTAACAGATGAATTAATAAAAAGAGAAGCAAAAATACTTGATAGAGTTGCAAATAGAGATACATCAGAACAGTTTTTTAAAGGATATAATGATTATAATGATGAATATTTTACAGGAAGATGCGAAATATCAAATCAAGACTTTTTAGGACTTGTAGTAGCATCAGATGGAAAGTACTTAACAATACACGAAAAAAACTATTTTAAAAAAGGTGATGTTGCAGAAGTGTTTACACCATCTGGCGAAGTTTATGATTATGTTATTTCTGATATAATAACCAAAGATGGAATAGTAGATACTGCAAGACATCCTGAAGAAGAGTTAAAACTTCCATTTAATATAAAGGTGCCAAAATACTCAATGATAAGAAAGAAGGTTAATTATGACTAATTTAGAAAAAGCTAAAGAAAATTATTTATTAATAGATAAAATACTTTCAAAATATGCAACTAAAAGTTTAGATTCTATTAGATTTAAGAAAGAAGATTCTGACTTACGCACACCTTTTGCTCGAGATGCAGATAGAATAATACATTCTCTTTCATATACAAGATATATGAATAAAACACAAGTATATAGTTTCAAAGAAAATGATCATATATCAAAAAGAATAGTACATGTACAGTTTGTTTCAAAGATAGGTAGAACAATAGGAAGAGCATTAAGACTTAATACAGATTTAATTGAAGCGATAGCACTAGGTCATGACATAGGACATACTCCACTTGGTCACTTTGGAGAAAGTGTTTTAAATGAGATATCAGAAAGAGAACTACATGAGTCGTTCGCTCATAACATACAAAGTATGAGACATTTTATGTATGTTGAAAGCTGTGGAAAAGGGCTAAATCTTTCTGTACAAGTATTAGATGGCTTTATGTGTCACAATGGTGAAATTGTAGAAAACAAATATATGCCAGAAGAAAAAACTAAAGAAGAAGTTATGAGAGAGTATGAAAGTAGTTACAAACATTTAAAAGAGGAATCCAAACACTCACCAATGACAATGGAAGGTTGTGTTGTAAGAATATCAGATATTATTGCATATGTTGGAAGAGATATAGAAGACTCAATTGCACTTGGTCTCTTTAAAAGAGAAGAAATACCAAAAGAAATAACAGATATACTTGGAAATAACAACAGAGACATAATTAATACTATTACAACAGATATAATAGAAAACTCTATGGATAAACCTTATATAATGATGAGTGATAAAGTATTTAAGGCACTATTTAAATTAAAAGATTTTAATTATGAAAATATTTATAGTAAAGCAATGAGTGAAGATGAAAAAGAATATTTTAGAGAAGGTATTAATAAACTATATGATGAATATAAAAAAGATCTAGAAGATGAAAATAAAGATAGTTTAATTTATAGAATATTCTTAGATGAGCAAGTAGAAGATTATAACAAAAAAACATCTAATGAAAGAAAAGTTTTAGACTTTATAGCAGGTATGACAGATGATATGTTATCGGCTTTAATTGGTACACTAAATAAGTAGAGTGTATTGTAATTAAAAGGTAAATATGATATAACATGGCCTACTTGAAAGGAGAACATATATATGAATAATGATATTGTAAATTTAATAAATATTACAATGAATTCAGAAGGATATAATTATTATAAAAACTTACTTATGCTTTCGGAAATAAAAGAAACAAGAAAGAAAATAGAAGAGTCAGAGACACATTTTAGTTACACTGAAGAAGTAAAGGGTAGTAGTTTTAAGTATAGTGCTTATATTAATTTTAAAGATAACAATCTTATAGGTATGGTTAACTTTTTAACAACAGATAAGAAATATTATAATACTAGAAAATTTTCTGAAAATATAAATGATATAGAAAGAAGAATAAATAATGAAACAGGTAAAAAACTATAATTTAAAAGATGGACATTATTATGAAATGGGTAATTTTTTAAATTTTTTATGTATAAGTAATTTAGTTATTAATCATGCTGATTTAGAAGTTAGCAAGTATGATGAAAAAAAACTTTTAGAAGGACTTTTCTTTTCAGAACTTACTAATCCTGATATAAAAGATGAATCAGACTTTATTAACTTCTTTGAAGATGCTTTTGCTGATATGAATGGAGATAAAATAGATGGAGATAGTGAAAGACTAGTTGTTAAATATAATAGTGATGATAATTCACTTACTGAACCGCTATCAGGATTAAAGGCAAGAATAATTGATGTTGATGATATTGTTTGCCCTCCAACAAATGTAAGACTTGTTGATAGAGAACTTGAAAGATCACTTAATGATACACCAATTCTTGCATATATTAATGAAGATGATGATGAAGATTTATTTAATATGAAAAATGTTGTTGAAGTAGATGAGAAATATATTAAAAAATCTAATAATGCTAAGTATAAAAAATTATTAGAAGAATATAATATATATGCTAAAGATAAATATATTGAAATTGCTAAAAAATATTCTTATCTTTTAAAAGAAATAGCATATGCAAGAAATAAGTATAACAATGATACAGAAAGCCTTGCATTTGAGTACTCTAAGACTAGATAAAAAATATTTCCTTTAGGAATTGATTTTTTAAGCATATTGTAGTATAATTAAGCAAGTTATGTTGATACATAAAGAAAATAAAAATGAGGTGAAATAACATGGCAAAAAAGAATGAAAATGTTGTTTATTTAACAGAAGAAGGATATAAGGACTTAAAAGCAGAATATGATGACTTAATAAATGTAAGACGTCCACAAAATATAATTGCTATAAAGGAAGCTAGAAGCTTAGGCGATTTATCAGAAAATGCAGACTATGATGCTGCAAGAAATGAGCAAGCTCAAATAGAAGCAAGAATAAAGACTATTGAAAAGATGATGGAAAATATTGAAATCATCAAAGAAACAAATAAAGATGAAGTAAGTCTTGGAAGTACAGTTTCCTTAAAATATGTTGATGATGATGAAACTGATGAATATAAAATTGTTGGTAGTCAAGAAGCTGATCCTTTTGAAAGTAAGATTTCAAATGAATCACCAATAGCTAAAGCAATTATGAATCATAAAGTAGGAGATATAGTTTCTGTTGAAAGTCCTAATGGTTCTTATGATGTTGAAATAACTGAAATAAAATAGTCTTGACTAGACTATTTTTTTTCGTGATAGAATTTAGTTAGCAAGAGAATTCTTGCATATAATAAAAAAGAGAAGCATCAAACTTTGGTGCTCTCCAAAAAATGTGGTTCGCACTTAATTAAGTGCGATTTTATATTCAAATTAATATTTCTAGAATTACTACTTGTAATGATAATAAAACTTATACTACAAGATAAATGGTGTATAAAATGTTATTTATACATCATTTTCTTTTACTCTTAAATGTGCTATAGTATATATATTAAAGGAGAATATTTATGCAAAAAGTAAGAAAATGTGTAATCCCAGTTGCAGGTATGGGAACTAGATTTTTACCTGCTACCAAAGCAATACCAAAGGAGATGCTTCCAATTATTGATAAACCAACAATACAATATATTGTTGAAGAAGCAGTTGCTAGTGGTATTACTGATATTTTGTTTATTACTAGTTCATATAAAACTTCTATTATTGATCATTTTGATAGAAGCTTTGAACTAGAACAGAGACTTCAGAAAGCAGGAAAGAATGAAAAATTAGATATGGTTAGAAAAATACCTGATATAGCTAATTTTACATTTATAAGACAAGGTGAACCTAATGGCTCTGGTCATGCTATTAAGAAAGCTAAAGATTTTGTTGCAGGTGAACCTTTTGCAGTTATGTATGGTGATGATTTAATGATGTATGATCATGAACCTGTATTAAAACAACTTATAGATATATATGATAGAACAGGTGCTAATGTAATTGGTGTACAACAAGTTGACCCTAAACTTACTTATAAGTATGGAATTGTTGATTATGATGATAAAGAATCTGGTAAGATTAAGAGTATAATTGAAAAACCTTTAGTTAATGAAGCTCCTAGTAATGATGCAGGCCTTGGAAGATATATTGTTAATCCTTCTATATTTGATGAACTTGATCATCTTGAAAGAGGTGCTGGTAATGAATACCAATTTACCGATGCTATGCTAGCTCTTATGAAGAAAGAACCATTCTATGCATGTAGATTTGATGGAAAATATTTTGATATAGGTAATCAGTTAGGATATTTGGAAGCTAATGTTGCTTTTGCTGAACGAAGAGATGATTTAAAAGAAGATTTTACTAAGTTCTTAGATAAAGATTATAAAGATAGACATAAAGTTTTAACACTTAAATAAAGTAGGAGATAGAGTTTATGGATAATAAAAAAAGAAAAGAAGAGGGTAAGGCAAATAATTCTGGAGTATTTTTACTAATATTCTTAGTTTTACTATTAGTTGTTTCTCTATTTGGAGCATATTATTATTTTAATTTAAGAGAAGAAGGAGAAAGTGTTAATACAAATATTCCTCTAAAAGAGTCATCTTATACTATTAAGAATAATGATGTATCTGATTTTGATTTATATTTTATGAAACTTAATAATAGTGAAGCTAATAAAGTATATAGTCCACTTTCAATTAAATATGCTTTAGAAATGCTTTCTGAAGGTGCTAAGGGAGATACTAAAGCACAAATAGATAGTATACTAGGTAAGTATTCTAATAAGAAATATATAAATAGTGATAATATGAGTTTTGCTAATGCTATGTTTATTAAAAATACTTTTAAAGATAGTGTAAACTCTAAATATACAGATAATTTAAAAAGTAAATATAATGCAGATGTTATATATGATGATTTTACAAGTCCTAATAACATAAATAAATGGGTTAGTAATAAGACTTTTAATCTTATTAATAATTTATTAAATGATGTTTCAAATAACGATTTTATTCTTGTTAATGCTTTAGCAATTAATATGGAATGGAACAAAAAAATACAAGCAACTAGTGAGACATATAAAGATTTATATAATGTTAATTATAAACATGAAAAATTTAATGATTATGTTGAATTATATGATTCTGAATATAATAAAGATTTAAAGTTTAATAATAATTCTAATGTTCAAAATGTAGAGCTTGCATCAAATGCTAATCGTTATGATATTGTAAAGTCACTAGGAGAAGACACCATTAGATCATTTATTACAGAAGAGTATAATAAGTGGCTTACAACAGATGATGCTAAGTATATAGTAGCAGAAGATCCTAGTGTTAGTGATGTCTCTACTAATGTTGAAAAATATATTAAAGAGTTAAAAGAAAACTATGGTAAACATAGCACATCAACTGATTTTAGTTTCTATACTGATGATGAAGTAAAAGTATTTGCAAAAGATTTAAAAACTTATAATGGTACTACTTTACAGTATGTTGGTATTATGCCTAATGAGTTATCATTAAAAGACTATATTTCAAAACTTGATTCAAAGAAAGTTAGTAATTTAATAAAGAAATTAAAAGATAGTAGTGAAATAGATAGTTATGAAGATGGAAAAGTAACAAAAGTACATGGAAATTTACCACTATTTAATTACGAATATACACTTAATTTAGATGATAGTTTAAAAAAACTTGGTATAACTGATATTTATGATATCAATAAATCTAACCTTTCTAATATGTTAAATGGTGATAAAAAAGATGCTATTGAAACTATTCATAAAGCTAACATAGATTTTTCTAACGATGGTATTAAAGCAGCTGCTAAAGCTGCAGTTGGTGGACTTGGATCTGCTGGACCTAATTATTTTGAATACTTATATGATGTACCAACTGTTGAAATAAACTTAGACTTTGATAAACCTTATTTATATCTAATAAGAGATAAAGAAAGTGGAGAAGTTTGGTTTGCAGGTACTGTTTATGAACCCACTTTAAACCAGACACAAAATTAGTGATCTCATGATCACTTTTTTCTTGACTTAATTTCTATTTTAAAATAAACTTATTGTGGTGATAAAAATGTTATTAATAGGAAGTCATGTTGGATATAATTCAAAAGATGGATTGCTAGGTAGTGCAGTGGAAGCAGCAAGTTATGGAGAAAATACATTTATGTTTTATACAGGAGCTCCTCAAAATACTGTTAGATCTAAAATAGATCCTTTAAAGACTAATGAAGCTTTTAAATATATGGAAGAAAATGGAATATATAGAGATAAAGTAATTGTTCATGCTCCATATATTATTAATCTTGCAAATACAGATAAATATCCTTTTGCAGTTTCTTTCTTAAAAGAAGAGTGTAAAAGAGTTGAAGAACTTGGCATTAAGTATTTAGTCCTTCACCCAGGAAGTCATGTAGGCTTTGGAAGAGAAGTTGGACTTCAAAACATAATTAATGGACTAAACGAAGTATTAAGAGATACTAATACTACAATTTTATTAGAGACTATGGCAGGTAAAGGAACTGAACTTGGAATAACATTAGATGAAATAAGCAAACTTGTGCATGGAGTTAATTATAAAAATATTGGAGTATGTCTAGATACATGTCACTTAAATGATGCTGGATATGATATGTCATCATTTGATGATTATTTAGATTCATTTGATAAAGAAATTGGTATAAATTATATAAAATGTATTCATGTAAATGATAGTAAGAATGTTTTATCATCTCATAAAGATAGACATGAAAATATTGGCTTTGGTACAATAGGCTTTGATTCTCTTATTAACATTATTTATAATAAGAAACTAGAAGATATACCTAAAATACTTGAAACACCTTATATAAATAAAAAAGCTCCATATAAGTATGAAATAGATGAAATAAAAAATAAATCATTTAATAAAGAATTAAAAGATTTATTTAATTAAAGATATTTATTTGAAATACTTGTATATAAATTTAGTATTTCATCTAGAGATTCTTTATTTACTTTATCATAAAGATAATTTAGTGATGATTTATAGTTTTTATTTAATAAATCATCTAAATTATTTTTAATAGCATAACAAATATGCTTTGCCTCTTCAGAAGTAACATTAATATTTTTAGCATATAAAATACCTCTTACTAAGTAAGAATTTAAGTAATTTATGTTATTTTTTATAAATTTTATTATCATTTTATCATCCTTTTTATAATTTTATGCACATTACTTTTAAAATATGTGTTAAACTAATAAATGAGGGAAAAATATGAAAAAGAAAAAAAATAAGAAAATTGATTATAATAGAATTAGAATTAATTATGCTGATAGTACATTTGATACAAGAGTACTAATTTTTTCTGCTATTATAATTATTTTATTTTTTATTCTTTTTGTTAAATTATTTGATGTAATGCTTGTAAATAAAAAAGAATATAATGAAGAACTTAAAACACTTTCTAATAATATTATAGAGGGTGAAAGCAGTCCAAGAGGTAGAATACTAGATAGAAACTATAATGTTATAGTTGATAACAAAGCTGTTAAAGTAATATTTTATAAGAAAAATAAGAATATAACTACAAGTAGAGAAATTAAACTTGCATATAAGGTATCTAAGATACTTTCTCTTAATTATGATAAAGTATCAGAAGATAATTTAAGAGAATTTTACTATTTAAATCATAAAGAAGAATTAAAGAAAAGAATAACAAAAAGTGAATGGAAAAAATATGAGTCTAGAAAACTTTCTAGTAGTGATATTGAAGATTTAGAAAAGAAAAGAATTAAAATAGATGAATTAAATAATATGAGTGATGATGATAAACATGCTGCATATCTTTATTATTTAATGAATAAAGGTTATACATATTCAGAAAAGACTATTAAAAGTGGAGATGATCTAACAGATAGTGAGTACGCCTATATTGCAGAGCATACACAAGAGTTAGATGGATTTGGAACTAAGACTGATTGGGAAAGAACATATCCTTATGGTGATACATTAAGAAGTATTTTAGGTAACGTTTCTACATCTAGTCAAGGAGTACCTAGTAACTTAAAAGATTATTATTTATCACAAGGTTATTCTTTAAATGATAGAGTTGGACTTAGTTATCTTGAAAAAGAGTATGAGCCTTACTTAAAAGGTACTAAGGGTAAATATGAACTTTTAAATTCTTATGAATTAAAAGAAATTAAGAGTGGTAAAAGAGGTAATGACGTAGTTTTAACTATTGATATTAATCTTCAGAAAGCTGTTGAAGATATTTTAAGCGAAGAAGTTATGAAAGCTAAAACAAGTGATCCTAATACAAAATATTATGATCACTCTAGTGCAATAATTGAAGATCCTAAAACAGGTGAAATACTTGCAATGGCTTCTAAAAAAATTGTTGGAGACAGAATTGTTGATAATACTGAATCTATTATTACAAATGCTATAATGCCTGGATCTATTGTTAAGGGAGCTTCAATGCTTGTTGGATATAATACAGGAGCTATCAAAATAGGTGAAAAAATAGTAGATGAATGTATAAAAGTTGCAGGAACTCCTCAAAAGTGTTCATGGAGAACTTTAGGATTAATAGATGATATAACTGCACTTACTAAATCATCAAATGTTTACCAGTTTAAAACAGCAATTAGAGTAAGTGGTCAAGAATACCATTATGGTATGAAATTAAACTTTAATCAAAAAGCATTTGATACTTATAGAAATATGTATCATCAGTTTGGACTTGGAGTTAAAACTGGTATTGATTTAGATGGAGAATCAAGTGGAGTTACAACAAAAGATACAAGAGCAGGTAATTTGCTTGACTTTGTTATGGGTCAGTATGAGGCATATACTCCAATGCAAATATCACAATATATAACAACACTTGCAAATGGTGGTGAAAGACTTGCTCCACATCTTTTAAAGGAAGTGAGAGCATCAACTGAAGGCGAAGGTGTAGGTAAAGTTATTTATACAAAAGAAAAAGAAGTATTAAATAAAGTAAATACTAAACCTGAATATATGGCAAGAGTTAAAGAAGGACTTTATCAAACACTTCATGCACCAGGAGCATATGGACTTGGATACATTGATGATAAATGGCAGTGTTCTGGTAAAACTGGTACTAGTCAAAGCTTTAAAGATACAAATGGTGATGGAAAGAACGATACAGAAACTGTTACTAGTAACTTTATAGGCTATGGTCCTAAAGATAATCCTAAAATGTCACTTGCAGTATTGTCACCAGATTCATCTTTTCCAAGTTCTACAAACTTAACATCACAAGTTACAAAAAGAATAACAACAAAAATATCAAATGCATACTTTGAAATGTATGGTATGAATTAAAGAAACTAATGTTAACAAAGAGTTTACAATAAATTTAAATTAAAAAAATTGTCTAATTATATTGAATAACACTTTCTACTATGCTAAAATTATTATAGTAGTGAAAGATAGGAGAAAATAACTGTATAATAAATCTTTCACTTTATGTAAAACTCATAGATTTTTTCACTTTACATGTAAAATAAATATTTTTGAGGAGAGTGTTGACATGAAAAATAAAAATAATGTATCCTTAGACAGACAGCATAATTATGCTATAAAAGTAGGGTTAAGTGTTTTTATCCTGCTTTTAATCGTGGTCAATTTCAACAGAGACTGTAACAATGGTGTATACAGAAGGCACAAATAAAATAAGTCTAGAAAATGCATTACCAACAGAAGATGAAACTGGAATGAAGTTAACAACAGGTGATAATGTATTTGATTTTACTGTGTATATAAAAGCAACTAATAAACAAGCAGTTGCATATGAAGTAACTGCACAAAAAGATGAGACTAGTACATTAGGCAATAATGATGTAAGAATATATCTAGAAAAATCTCTAGACAAAACAAACTATG
>ONQM01000043.1 GCA_900319955.1 uncultured Eubacteriales bacterium
ATATCTTTTACTGTTATAATACTTCCTTCTTTAGAATACATTTCTTTATTTATTATCATATATAATCCCCCTCTTCAATTGTTAGTAGATTATATCACACTTTTCTTAAAAAATCAATAAAAATTTGTAAAAATCACTTATGAAGGATCTTTATCTTTTTATAGTAATCTTTAAAATCTTTTGAGTTTTCCATTATTTCTAAGAAATCTGTGTTACCTAAGAATGTTTTAAATATAGCTGCTGCTCTTGCCTGTGTATTTATTTGTTTGCAACTATTGAAGAATACATCTGTAAAATATTTATAATTTTCTAAGTATTCCCAGTACTCTTTATGGGTATATAAAGCAAGCATATATAAATAATCATAATACATAGTTTTTGGTTCATTAGAAAATCTAGTAGGACCAAATTCAAAATATTCAATATGACCTTTATTAGGTTTCTTTGATAATTGATATATATTTTCAACAGACATTTCTCTTCCACTTTTTAATTTAATATTTAAATTTAATGCACTAAGCATATTTCCAAATTTGTTATCAGATACTGTTGATATTTCAAGAAGCTCTGACTCTCTATATTCTTTATCTAATGCTTCTTTTTTTAATACCTTCATATTATTAATTTTAGTACTTCTATAAGTACCATATGTAAATGAAAATGCTATATCTTCTTCTATAGCAGGAGTCCATATATCATCAGTTGATGTATATATTTTAGTATTTCTTATCATATCCACTTTCTCCAATCACACCTAGGCATAAAAGCATAAGACTTAAGATATGGAACACCAACATTTCTTGTTAATGATTTTATTTTATCTTTATCTTTAGAATCAATATTTTGTAGTGATGTTACAGAAACTATTTCATCTTCTTCAATTTTATCTTTTATTAATGCTTCTGCACTAGGATTAGTTGGGTATCTACTGTTAAGTCTTAATTTTTCTCCGTTATAGTTTGTATAAATTCTATTGCCATTATAAAGTGCTTCTATATCATTACTAATTATAGCATCACTTGATGCTGCATTTTTATTTGAAAAAAGTGTATCTTCTTTCATTAATGGATTGTTACTAATTGTAAGAAGTACCATTTTTCTTCCACTCATTGTTAATTCATAAAGTATTTTATAATTAAAGTATGAAATACTTGTATTAACATAATCTAGCATATCATCATATCTATTTGAATCTGTTTCTATAAAATTTATATTACTCTCTATTAACTTATTCTTTGAAAGAATTCCATTTTCTAATATGCTATCTAGATTATCAATATCAGTAAAATGGAATATATGTTTTATGTTATTTTCTCTTATAATATTCTTTCTTTTATTTATTACTTGATGTTCAATAAAATTTTCTAATTCATATTTTTTTAATATTTCATAGTTTACTTCTCCATCAAGTGTATATGTTATAATTATTTCATCACTTTTTGAATCTGTTATATATCCTGTTATTTTAAATTCATGTCCTGATTTGCTATAATATTTTTTTCTATAATCGATATACATAGTTTCACCTCGTCTTTTTTTGACATAGTATAGCATATTAGTTAAAAAAAATAAAGTATGTTATACTTAAAATAGGTGATATTATGATACTTAATGTTAGTGGAAGATGTGATATTCCAGCATTTTTTAGCGATTGGTTTATAAATAGATATAGAGAGGGATATGTTGATACAAGAAATCCTTTTAATCTTAAGCTTGTAAGTAGGATATATTTTAAGAATGTTGATTTGATAGTTTTTTGTTCTAAAAGGCCTAGACCTATTATTAAATATTTAAAAGAAATTAATAAACCAATTATATTTCATATTACTATAACACCATATAAAAGTGATATAGAGCATGTTGGATCAAAAAAAGATATAATTGATAGCGTAAAAGAAATAAGCAAAATAATTGGTAGAGATAATGTATTTATAAGATATGATCCTATATTTATAAGTGATAAATATAATCTAGATTATCATATTAAAGCTTTTGAAAGATTATGTAGTTTAGTATATCCATATGCAAATAAAATTATTATTTCATTTATTGATATGTATAAAAACGTTTTAAAAAATATTAATGATTTAAAAATAAAAACTTTTACAGAAGAAGACTATAAAATAATAGGAACTAACTTTTCTAGCATTGCACATAAATATAATTTAAAAGTCCAAACATGTTTTGAAAAAGATAATTTAGTTAAGTATGGGTTTGATGAAGGTGAGTGCCTTTCAAGAGTTTATGCTTATCAACTTACGGGAAAAAAGTTTACATCGTGGAAAGCTAGAGGCTGCAGTTGTGCCGAAATGGTAGATATTGGTGCATATAATGTATGTAAACATTTTTGTAAGTATTGTTATGCTAACTTTGATGAAGAAAGTATAATTAGGAATTTTTCTCTACATGATGATAATTCTTCTCTTCTTATTGGAAATATAGAAAAAGATGATGTTATTAAAGTAAGAAAAAAGTAATCACATAATTTCACATATATTTTTTATAATGTTTCGATAATTTTTTTATATGATTATTATGTTGAAAGGAGAGATGCCTATAGATAAAATATTTTAAATTAAGTAGTAATAATTTAATGGGAGGTATGTTATACTATAGGGGTAGGTGATTTATTATGTATACTATTTGTTATGTTGAAGATGAAAAAGATTTAGCAAGTCTAGTAAAAGCATACTTAGAAAAAGCAGGATATAAAGTTATTTCTTTTTCTAAGGGAAGTGATGCCATAAACTACATTGGTAATAAAGCAGATTTATGGATACTAGATATAATGTTAGGAGATGATATAAGTGGATATGATGTAATTAGTGCTATCAGAAAGAAAGATGACAATGTTCCAGTAATATTTACATCTGCAAGAGATGAGGATCTTGATAAGATACTTGGTCTTGAACTTGGTAGTGATGATTACATAACTAAGCCGTTTTCAAGTAAGGAGCTTGTCCTTCGTGTAAACAAGATAATTAAAAGAGTTTACAAGGATAGTGCTACAAGTAAAATAATTTATGATGAATATGAAATAGATAAAGAAAAAAGAACTGTTACACTAAAAGGTAAAGAAATTAACTTAACAACATTAGAGTTTGATCTTTTAATTCTTTTTCTAGAAAACACAGGTAAAGGTTTTTCAAGGGAAGAAATACTAAATAGTGTTTGGGGAGAAGATTATTTTGGTTCAGACAGAGTTGTAGATGATTTAGTTAGAAGATTAAGAAAGAAGATGCCAAAACTTAAAATTTCATCTATTTATGGTTTTGGATATAGAATGTCATGAATAAAGTAAATGGAACATTAATGAAACAACTATTTCTAATAATTGGAATAGTATTTGTAATTATTTTTGTAAGTTTAGGAGTAATTCTTCCTAGAACATTAATTCCAGTTGCAGAACGTAATATTTATAGTCAGTTAAGTGAGCCTTTAAAGTTTATTGATAAAGATTATTCAAATGATTCTCTAAATTCAGAAGTGGCTTATATTTATATAACTGATGGTAATGTTATTAGGTCAGATAATGCAGAAACCCTTTTAGGTACAAAGAAGATAAGCGACATAGCAAAGTATACAAGAAAAGAAAAATGTGGAAAGTTTGTTTATAAAAATAGAACTTATTATTATTATAAAATGGTTCATGGGGATAGCACCAAAATTGCTTTAACAAACGATTCATATATTACAAAAATACGTGGTGAAATTTTAGCAGCGATACTCCCTATAGTTCTTGGATCATTTTTACTTATTGGTCTTGTTCTAATTATATGGAGTTCAATTATAGTTTTAAAAATTGAAACATTAAAAGAAAAAGTAGATCATATAGAAGATCCAGATTATGATCATAGTATTAAGTTTAAGTCAAATGATGAAATAACATCCCTTGAACATGCAATTGAGGATATGAGAATATACTTAAAGAATAATGAAAAGTATAGAAATCAAATATATCAAAATACTTCACATGATTTTAAAACACCTCTTACAGTTATTAAGTCATATATTGAGGCAGTTGAAGATAATATGGAAGATAAGGATACTGCATTAAGGGTAATAAAAGAGCAGACAAATAAATTAGATGATAAAGTTCATAGTCTTTTATATCTTAATAAACTAGATTATTTAAAAGATAGTAAGATAGATGCTCGTCCTGTTGATATGGAAGCAATTGTTGCAAGTGAAGTTGATAAGTTTAAGCATTCAAGAAAAGATGTTAAGTTTATTGTAGAGTCAGACCATAAATCTAAATTTGTTGGAACTGTTGATAGTTGGGAAACAATAATTGATAACCTTCTTAACAATTTTATGAGATATGCTAAGAGTGAAGTTAAGATAACAATTAAAAATAATAAATTAATTCTTTATAATGATGGAGATAATATTGATAATGATCTTTTGGAAGGCATATTTACACCTTTTAGAAAAGGTATTAAAGGTGAATTTGGTCTTGGACTTTCTATAGTTAAAAAGACACTTAATATGATTAAATATGATATAACAATAAAAAATGAACGAGAAGGAGTTTCATTTATAATAACTAAGAAATAAATAATTAGGACTTGATTGATAAGTCCTTTTTTGGTACCATATTTTATGGTGATATATATGTTTGAGAGTTTAAGTGAACGACTTCAGAATGCTATACATAAAATGAAAGGCTATGGAAAGATTACTGAAGACAATATAAACGATGTAATGAAAGAGATTAGGCTTTCACTTTTAGAGGCAGATGTCAACTATAAAGTAGTTAAAGAGTTTACCAATAATGTTAAAGAAAAAGCATTAGGTACGGATGTTGCATCATCTATTAATCCAGGGGATTTATTTGTAAAAATTGTTAGTGATGAATTAAAAGAACTTTTAGGAGGAGATGCTGCACCACTTAATACATCAGGAAATCCAAATATTATTATGCTTGTTGGACTTCAAGGAAGTGGTAAAACAACAACATCTGGTAAGCTTGCAAATTATTTAAGAAAAAGAGAACATAAAAGCCCACTTCTTGTTGCATGTGATGTTTATAGACCTGCTGCAATAGATCAGCTTAAAGAAATTGGAAAAAATTTAAATATTCCGGTTTTTGAAGAAGGAAAAAAAGATCCAAATGAAATTGTTAAGAATGCAGTAGAATATGCTAAAGAAAATAGGCTTGATACAGTGATAGTTGATACTGCAGGACGTCTTCAAATAGATGAAAAATTAATGGATGAGTTAAAGAATCTTAATGATAATTTTAAACCACAAGAAGTTTTACTTGTAATTGATGCTATGATGGGGCAGGATGCAATTAATGTAATTACAGGATTTAATGATAAATTAAAATTAACAGGAGTAATTCTTACTAAACTTGATGGTGATACAAGAGGTGGTGTTGCTCTTTCTGTAAGACATTTAACACATGTTCCTATTAAGTTTATTGGTACATCTGAGAAGATGGATGGACTAGATTATTTCGATCCTGAACGTATGGCTGATAGAATTCTTGGAATGGGAGATGTTATATCACTCGTTCAAAAAGCAGAAGATGCAATTGATGAAAAAGAAGCAGAAAAAACTGCAAAAAAAATGCAATCAGGTAAGTATGATTTGGAAGATTTTTTAAGTTCTATGAAAATGATTAAAAAGATGGGACCACTTGAGAGTTTAATTAAATTAATGCCCGGTGCATCTAAGATGGGACTTGATAAAGTAAAAGTTGATCCTAAACAAATGGCACATATTGAAGCTATTGTGCTTTCAATGACGCCCAAAGAGAGAAGACATCCTGAAATTATTAAAGCATCAAGAAAACAAAGAATTGCTAAAGGATCTGCAACAAAAGTAGAAGATGTTAATAGACTTCTTACACAATTTGAACAAATGAAAAAGATGATGAAAGCATTTAATAATGGAAATTTAAAGATGCCCTTCTAGGCTAATTAAATGGTATACATATTAATATTCTCATAAAATAGTATGATTGGAGGATTAATATGTTTGATAGAGATGATATAAATTTAGATTTTAATAGTAATTATACTGGTGATAATGGTATAAATTACAATGATATTGATATTACTATGGATAGTGATAATAATAGTATGAATGAAAGCTTTATGGGAAGTATATGTGAAGATCCTAAAACAAATGTTATTCACAGAACATTCTATCATGATGAAGAACATATAGTTCCTGTTAGAACTCATATTATTAATCATCATATAATAAGACATTACTTCAGACCATGTTTTTCTTGTTCTGAAGAGAATATTATAAGTAATGTTTGTTGCCCAAATAACTGTAATATGTAAAATAATTTGTAAAATTACTTGATATTCTTCGAAAAAAGTACTATCCTAATAATGCAAACGGGTAATAGTATAGTTTTTGTTACAAGGAAGGGGTGCTTACAATGATATATCCGTCAATTGATAAGCTTCTAAATATAGTTTCTTCAAAGTATGAACTTGTTCATATTGCTGCTCGCCGTTCTAAAGAAATTGCAAGAAAAGGTAATTTACAAATGTCTGAAGAAGACTATGTAAGCAAGAAGAATATTGGTAGAGCTCTAGAAGAGGTTGAAGCTGGACTTTTAAAAGTTAAAGAGAAGTAAGATAACTTACTTCTTCTTTTGCTATTAATGGAGGGAACATGAAAATATTAAAATACACTAAAAAGAAAAATGGGTTATATGAAGTAAATTTAGAAGATAACAGTAAACTTTTATTATATGAAGATGTTATTTTAAGTAATGATTTATTAATAACTAAAGAAATAAATAAAGATAATATTGATAATATTCTAAAAGCAAATAGATTTTATGATTGTTATTTTGTATGTCTAAAGATGATTAAGGCAAGACTAAGAAGTGTAAAAGAAGTAAAGGATAAAATGGTTAATGGTGGTTATAGTGAAGATATTGTTTTAAAAGTTATTGAAAAGTTAAAGAAGCAAGGATATTTAAATGATTCATTCTATGCTAAAAGTTTTCTTAACAATGCACTAATTACTACATATCATGGACCTAAAAAGATTTATTCTGATTTAAAAAAGAAAGGTATTAATGAATCAATTATTAATGATACTATATCTTTATATGATTTAGATACTCAAAAAGATAAATGTTTAAAGATAGCATCTCATTTGAATAAGAGTAATAAAAATGTAAGTAATAATATTTTGAAAAAAAAGATTGAATCTAAATTAAGAATGGAAGGATTTTCTTCTAGTGCAATAGAATATGCTATTTCAAATACTGAATTTAAAGATGATAAAGAAATATATGATAAAGAGTATGACAAAGCATATAAAAAGTTATCTAAGAAATATAGTGGTAATGAATTAGAGTTAAGAATTAAAAAATATATGTATACTAAAGGATTTTAGTACAAAAGAAAAGGATTTTTTAAATCCTTTTTCTTTGGTTGTACAATAAATAGTGTTGGTGGTGATAAAAATAGTATAGAAAAAGACATTTAGTCGAGTTACAATATAATTGGAAAAAATATTGAAAGGTCG
>ONQM01000026.1 GCA_900319955.1 uncultured Eubacteriales bacterium
GTGGCGAACGTTATCCAATCACTTCCATAATAACAAAAAGAGTGTAATTTTCAATCCTGATCAATGGATTTACTAATTACACTTATATGGTACCAAAGTAGCGATAATAGTACTTGTTGCAGCATTAATACTTGCAGTTGTTGGAGTTACATATGCAGTATTTAACTTTACTGGACAAGGTAGCATTGTAAACTCAATATCAACAGGTGTCATGACAATGACATATACTGAAGCTGATAACAAGATAAGTATAACAAATGCTATGCCTATGGAAGACACAGTTGGAAAAGCTCTAACTGGAACAGATCAAGTATTTGATTTTACAGTAGAGACAAACATAACTGGAAAACAATCTATTGCATATGAAGTAACAGCATTAAAAGCAGATACTTCAACACTAGATGATAAAGATGTAAGGCTTTATTTAGAAAAGAGTACAGATGGAACATCATATAATGAAGTACTTGCACCATCTGCATATACACCAATTGATTCAACAGCACCAGATGATACTGATCAGTATGGCACTAAAAAGAAAGAAATGGTATTAGATACTGGTACAATACAATCATCGGTAAAATATTATTACAGATTAAGAATGTGGGTATCAAAAGATTATGAAATAACAAAAGATGTAAAAACATTTACAGTAACAGTAAATGTATATGGTAAAGAGGGGACATATGATGCTAGTAAAGAAAAACCTTCTGTAATAAAAGGAAGTGCAGTAGCAAAAGTAGAAGAACTTTCTAAAACAGATACAACTAATTTAGTAATAGATGATACAACAGGTGCAAATATTAGATATATAGGTGCAAATCCAAATAATTATGTCAAATTTAATAACGAATTATGGAGAATAGTTGGTAGTTTTGCAAATATAAGTAATGGAGCAACTAGTTCAAAGAGAATAAAACTAGTAAAGAATGGATATGCATATACAGGAACAGCATTTGATAGTAATAAAAGTAATGACTATTCAACATCAACTTTAAAAACAACACTAAATGGAACATATTATAATGGACTTACAACAGATGCTAAAAACATGATAGACAATGCAATATGGAATATTGGAGGATTTGCTCCAACATTTAATGCATCAACTGGTTCGAATGCCGCTAATTTCTATGCAGCAGAAAGAAGTTCAACAGTATATAGTGGACATGCAACAACATGGACAGGTAAAGTAGGACTTATGTATCCATCAGTTATGTATCCATCAGATTACTTATATTCAACATCAGGTTCATCAAGTGTAAGTAGAACAACATGTTTAAGTACATCAGCATTTGGTGAAAATAGCAACTGGTATAATTCATCAGGAGGAGGACCATGTGCACAGAATGATTATTTATTTGATAGTAGTCATTGGCAGTGGACTATAACCCCTTACTCGGTCAACTCCGACAGCGTGTTCGACATCCACGACAGCGGCGACGTGCACTACAGCAATGCGTACTACACGTACAGCATCTACGGAGTTCGCCCAGCAGTCTTCTTAAAGTCATCTGTTAAAATAACTAATGGAAATGGTACTGAAAGTTCACCTTATGAAATTAGTCTTTAATTTTCTTTAATTAGAAGGACAAAAAGTCCTTCTTTTATGTTATAATAAAGTTTAGCAGGTGATAGTATGACTCTAAAAGATGTAAATTATGATGAATTAAGTCCAATGATGAAACAATATGTTGATATAAAAAAAGATTATGAAGACTCTATTCTATTCTTTAGACTTGGAGATTTTTACGAAATGTTTTTTGATGATGCTGTTTTAGCATCACGCCTTTTAGAGCTTACTCTTACTGGTAAAAATGCAGGATTAAATGAAAGAGTTCCAATGTGTGGTATACCACATCATGCATATGCCGCATATGTAGATAAATTAATAGATAAAGGATATAAAGTTGCAATATGTGAGCAGATGGAAGATCCTAAAATTGCTAAAGGTATGGTTAAAAGAGAAGTTATTCAAATAGTAACTAAAGGAACTAGACTAGATGATCTTGATAGTAAAGATAATAACTTTTTAGCATCATTAACAACAAATGATACATGCTATGCACTAACATATGCAGACATTACGACAGGAGAATTTTATGCTAAATTAATTGATAAAGATATAGACTCTGCAGAAAGAGAAATAGGAAGAGGATCTTTTAAAGAACTTGTAACAGATGAAGAAGTAGATAGAGTTCTAATTAATGACTGCAGAAAGAAATTTAATCTTTTAGTAACAATTATTTCTGGAAATACTGAAAGTGATGCATATTCATATATTTATAGTGATATTAAAGATGAAAGACTAGTAAAAGGTGTTAAACATTTATTAAGTTACATAATTGAAACTAAAAAGGGAGAACTTGTTCATTTACAAAAAGTAGATGTAATGAGATCAGGTGACACATTAATATATGATGGATCAACTAAGAAAAATCTAGAACTTACCGAAACAATGAGAACTGGAGATAGAACTTATAGTTTACTATGGCTTCTTGATAAATGTAAAACTGCAATGGGAAGTAGATACTTAAAATATAACATTGAAAATCCTTTAACTAGTCGTGAAAAGATTGAAAGAAGAGAAGGCTTTGTAAGTAGATTATCAGAAGAATTTATTTTAAGAGATGATTTAACAGAAGCACTAGATCATGTTTATGACTTAGAGCGTTTAACTGGAAAAGTTTCTTATGGTAATATGACTGCAAGAGATTTGATACAGCTTAAAAATAGTTTAAAAGTAATGCCTGATATAAAGAAAATTTTAGGAGAAATTGGATTTGATAAAACAGTTGATGACTTTAAAGAACTTTATGATTTATTAGAATCATCAATTAATATAGATGCACCACTTACACTTCATGAAGGTGGATTAATAAAAAAAGGTTTCAATAAAAATTTAGATGATATAAAATCATCATCAACATCATCTAAGGATTTCCTTTTAAATCTTGAAAAAGAAGAAAAAGAAAAAACTGGTATTAAAAATCTAAAAGTTGGTTATAACAAGATATTTGGCTATTATATAGAAGTTTCTAAAGGCAGCATAAAAGATGTTAAAGAAGAGTTTGGATGGATTAGAAAGCAGACACTTACAACTGGTGAGCGATACACAACACCAGAGCTTAAAGAAAAAGAAAGCATGATACTTGGTGCAGAAGAAAAAATTATAAAAATGGAATATGACATATTTATGGAAATAAGAGAAGAAGTAAAGAAGTATATTCCTGCTCTTCAATCTGCAAGTAAGGTAATTAGTGAAATAGATATGCTCAGAAGTTTTTCAATAGTTGCAGACAATTACTCTTATACAAAACCTGTGTTTAACAATAATCATGAACTTAAGCTTACCGAATCAAGACATCCAGTGGTTGAAAGAGTTATGAAAGACAAATATATAAGTAATGATATTGTGATGGATAAAAATACTGATATTTTATTAATAACAGGACCTAATATGGCAGGAAAATCAACTTATATGCGTCAGTTTGCAATAATAGTTATAATGGCACAAATTGGATCTTTTGTTCCATGCAAAGAAGCAAATCTTCCAATATTTACTAAAATATTTACAAGAATTGGTGCAACAGATGATTTAGTAAGTGGGGAATCTACATTTATGGTTGAAATGAAAGAGGCATGCAATGCTTTAAAAAATGCCGATAGTGATAGTTTGATTTTATTTGATGAGTTAGGACGAGGCACTGCAACATTTGATGGTATGGCAATTGCAGAAGCAATTATTGAATATATTCATGATAAAGTACATGCAAAAACGCTTTTCTCAACTCACTATCATGAATTAACACTTCTAGATGAAAAACTAAAGCATTTAAAAAATGTACATGTTGAAGCAGAAGCTAGGGAAGGCTCTATCACATTCTTACATAAAGTTAAAAAAGGACCTGCAAGTGAGTCTTATGGAATTAATGTAGCATCTCTAGCAGGACTTCCAAAAAGCGTTATTGAGCATGCTGAAGAAGCTTTAAAAGTATATGAAAAAGAAGAAAAGAAACCAAAAGTTAAATATACTCAAACATCACTTTTTGATTTAGAAGAAGAAAAAGAAAATAAAGAAGAAAAAGAAATAATAGACGAAATTAATAAACTTAATGTTGTTGAAATGACACCAATGGATGCTATTAATTATTTATATAATTTAAAAGAAAAAGTAAAGGAAGAAAAGTAATGAATAAAGATGTGCTTAAAGATACAATTGTTAGTGAAGCATCAGATTTTGATCTAGATAAGTTTTATTCTGATAATATTGATAGAGCAGCATTAATTTTAATAACACCAGTTGAAACAATTTCTCTTATAGTGCCTTCTATGATGACTCATACAAGTTTATTAAAAGAAATATTCTATTTAAAATATAATAAAATGTTTTCAAATAATTATAAAAATTTCTGGTTTAAAGAAGTTCCAAGTACTAATAGTATTGTTTTAAGTTTAGTGTATGACGGAATAGATGAGGTTGTAATTCCCAATAAAACTAATGAAAGAGAGATAAATGAATATATTAATTTAAAAAGAAAACTTGAAAGTATTAAAAATAGAAGTTATGTCTATATAAATATTGAAAATGATGCTCTATTTGATAATTTAGATATTGGACTTCAAAATATCTATGAGAGGATTGATAATAATTTAACATCAAATGAAGAAATTTTAGATAAAGAAAGTAGATTAAATAAAGCATATGTGTTAAAATAAAAAAGGTTGGTGATTTATTTGAAAACGAGAAGTGAATTAAGAGAAATTGCAATGAAAAGTATGTATCAGATACTTGTAATTAAAAGTGCTAAAGAGGATTTTATAGTTAAAGACATAATTCATGAAAATATTGAAGAAGAAAATGACTTTGTTGATGATTTAGTAAATGGTACTTTAAAAAATGAAAAAGATATAATAATGCTTTCAAATAAGTATATGCAGGACTGGACAATAGATAGACTTAATTTAGTGGATCAATCTATTATGGAACTTGGAATATATGAGCTTATGTATACTGATACTCCTAGTATTGTTGCAATAAATGAATGGGTAGAACTATCTAAAAAATATTCTGATCCTAAAGTTACTAATATGATAAATGGAGTACTTGATAATATTTATCATAGTGAGGAAAAAAATGCAGGATAAATATATTACTGTTACACAACTTACTAGGTATATAAAGTACAAAATAGATAATGATACTAATCTAGAAGAGGTTTATCTAAAAGGTGAAATATCAAACTTTAAAGCACATTCTAGAGGACACTTTTATTTTACATTAAAAGATGAAGGATCAAGAATAAGTGCAATAATGTTTTCATCTAATGCAAGAAACGTTAAGTTTTTGCCTCAAGATGGAATGAAAGTTTTAGTAAAAGGTAAAATATCTGTTTTTGAAACAACTGGTAACTATCAGATTTATGTAACTGAAATGACTGAAGATGGACTTGGAAATTTATATATAGCTTTTGAGCAGTTAAAGAAAAAGCTTGCTAATGAAGGACTATTTGATGAAGCACATAAAAAGCCTATTCCAAAGATTCCAGAAAAAGTAGGCGTTGTAACTGCTCCTACTGGAGCTGCTATTCGTGATATAACGTCAACTATTAAAAGACGCTGGCCACTTGCAGAAGTATATTTATTTCCAGCACTTGTCCAAGGAGAAGGCTCAAAAGAGTCTGTTACAAAAAAGATTAAGCAAGCTGATGATTTTGGATGTGATGTCTTGATAGTCGGACGTGGTGGCGGATCAATTGAAGATCTTTGGGCATTTAATGAAGAAATAGTTGCTCGTGCAATATATGATTGCAAAACTCCTGTTATTAGTGCAGTAGGACATGAAGTAGATTTTACAATTGCAGATTTTGTTGCAGATAGACGTGCACCAACTCCAACAGGAGCAGCAGAAATGTGTGTACCAAATAAAGCAGATGTTGCATCTCTTTTAATGCAGATAACAGCAAGACTTGAAAAAGACATGCATCACATAATAGAACTTGATAAGAATAAATTAAGTGAAATAATGAATCGTCATATATTTAAAGATCCAGTAAGTATATATGAAGTAAAAGAAGAACGCTTTTCTAATATTCTTGATAAATTAAATAAAAATATACTTTTAATTTATAAAGAAAAACAAAATGAATATCAAAAATTAAAAGAAAGTATTATATTTAAAAAACCAGAAAGTATATTAGATGATCAAAAAAATAAATTTAAACTTATAGTTGCTAAACTTGATACATTAAGTCCTATTAAAACACTTGAGCGAGGATATAGTATTACAAAAAAAGATGGACATGTAATAGAAAAAACAAGTGATGTTAAGAAAAATGATAAACTTGAAGTAGAACTTAAAGATGGTAATATAAATGTGGAGGTTATATAATGGAAAAAAAAGATGAAAAATTGAGTTTTGAAGATAGTATGGAAAAGTTAGAGACAATTGTTAAAGATCTAGAAAGAGGAGATGTAAAGTTAGATGATGCAATTGAAAAATATAGTGAAGCAATGAGTCTTTCCAAAGTATGTAGTGATAAATTAAAGAAAGCAGAAGATGCAATTAACAAGATAGTAAGTGAAGATGGCAAAGTTGATGATTTTGCACCTTTAGAGGAAGAACAATAATGTTTGGAGAAATTAAAGAAGAAGAATATAGAAAGTACTGGGGCAAAAGTCCTTATAAGACATTTCTTTCAAGCCCTGAAATTGGTGTTTTAAGAGAAAAAGAAGGATGGCAAAAATACTTTCTAGGACTTAAAAAAAATAATGAATTAAAAGCAGCAACAATGATAGTTGCAAGAAAATCTCACTTTGGAAAATATGATTTCTATGCACCACGTGGTTTCCTTTTAGATTATAATGATAAAGATTTAATAAAAGAGTTTACAGATGATGTTAAAAAATTTGTAAAAGGACATAAGGGATATGAATTTAGAATAGATCCATATGTTGTAAATGTAGAAAGAGATACAAATGCTAAAATAGTAGATGGTGGTAAAGACAATAGATGGTTAGATTCTTACTTAGAAAAACTTGGCTATAAAAAGATAAGTAAAGAAGAAACAGAACAAGTTATATGGATGTATGCACTAGACACTAAAGATAAATCCGAAGATGACATGATGAAAAATATGAAACCAAATACAAGAAATACTATAAGAAAAGCATTAAAAAATGGTATTGAAATAGATGAACTTAGAAAAGAAGATTTAGGTGAATTCTTTAAAATAATGGAAGAAACTGGTAAAAGAAAAGGCTTTAATGTAAGAAATCTAAAATATTATGAAAATATGTACGATTTATATAAACCAAAAGATCAAATTAAATTCTTAATTGCAAGACTTTCATTAAAAGATTATATAAAAGGTTTAGAAAAAAGTAAAAAAGAAGCAGAAGAGAAGAAGAACGCACTTGGTCCTGCTAAATATAATGATGGTAAAAGGAAATCATTTGATAATGAAATAGCAAGTATAGAAAAGAGGATAAATAGTGCTAAAGAATTAAAGAAAAAACATGGAGATATAATAAATCTATCTGGATCTATGTTTATACTAACTAAACCTGAGGTAATTTACTTATCATCTGGTAATTATGATGAATTTATGAATTTTAATGCACAATATTTAATTCAATGGGAAATGATTAAATATGCAGTAAATAATAAATATGATAGATATAATTTCTATGGAATATCAGGCAACTTTGACAAAAATGATAAAGATTATGGAATATATGAATTTAAAACAGGATTTAATGGATATGTAGAAGAATTAATAGGTGAATATGCTTATCCAACATCATTTGTATATTATATAATGAAATTAATACATAAAATAAGAAAGTAAACTTTTACGTTTATTTTTTTATTTTGTGTAAATAATACTACTGGAGGAAGTTTTATGAAGTATAAAAATAAAATAATATTTATGCTCCTCTTGCTACTTTTTCCAGTAAATGTATTTGCATATGGAAAGAGTTTAATAGCAAGTGGTAAGAATATTGGAATAGAAGTAAGAGGATCTGGTGCACTAGTTGTTGGATTTTATAAAGATTCTGCTAAGAAAAGTGGCCTTGAAATAGGAGATAGAATAACAAATGTAAATGATGCGTCAGTAAATAGTGCAGAAGATATTGAAAAGAATATAAAAGAAGGAAAAAACGATTTAGAAATAACAAGAAATAATAAAAAGATGAATATTAATATTGATATATTAAATGAAGAAAATACATTAAAAACAGGAATATATGTAAAAGATAAAATAACAGGTATTGGAACACTTACGTATATTGATCCTGAAACAAATGAGTTTGGTGCATTAGGCCATGAAATAGATGATGCAACAACTAAAACATTATTTAAGATAAGTGGTGGATCAATTTTTAATTCATCAATTGTAGGCATTTCTAAAAGCTTTCCAGGAGATGCAGGAGCTAAAAGAAGTATTTATGATAAAAATGATGTTTATGGAACAGTAACTAGTAACTTTCATTCTGGAATATATGGTAAATATGAAAAAGCGTTTGTTAAAGGTGACGCTATAGAACTTGGCACACCTAGTGTAGGAGATGCAATAATAAGAACAGAAGTAGATGAGGCTATAAAAGACTATAAAATAAATATTATAAATACAAATAAAAATGGTGAAAGAAATATACTCTTTGCAATAACAGATAATGATCTTTTATCAAAAACAGGTGGTATAGTACAAGGTATGAGTGGATCTCCAATAATTCAAAATGGCAAAATAGTTGGGGCAGTTACACATGTAATAGTAGATGATCCTAAAAAAGGTTATGGAATAGACATTAAAAAGATGCTTGAAAAAAATTAATAAAACATTTGAAACTATATACTTGTATTACTTAGCACAGTTATGATATTATATACACATAAGTAGCAATACTTATTAAAAAAGCCGGTGTTTCCAGCCATATTATATGGAACCGAAAATAGTTGATTAGAGAGCTTACTCTAATCTTTTTTTGAATAATAATATTATTTGACATAAATCGGCAAATTTCGACAAGTTTTATGTTATTATACAATTTATATTTTCTAAAGGGGGATAAAATTTTTATGAAAGAAAATATTAATATTAGTTATAAGAACATTAAAGAAAAATTGATAAGATATGAGACATCTAGTGTTGTTATGGATTATACTAAAGAGCAAGTAAGAGTTAAAGCTTATTTTGAAGTGGGAAAAATTTTAAGTGAAGCAGGAAAAGAATATGGAAAGGATATTATTGGAAAATTTTCTGATAGATTAATGACAAAAGTTAACAAAAATATAATGTAAAAACATTATACGCAATGCGTAGATTTTACGATGTATTTAAAGATATAAAATTCTCGCCATTGGCTAGAACTTTAAGCTGGTCACATTATATGGAACTTCTACCTTTAAAAGATGTGAATACAATAAATTATTATATTAGTATATCTAACACATTTAATTTAACTAAAAGAGAGCTTCGTGAAAGAATTAAAAGTAAGGAATATGAAAGATTACCAAATAATACTAAAGATAAATTAATAAGAAATGAAAAACTTGAAGTAATTGATTCTATTCCGAATCCTATAGTTTTAAAAAAAGATTGTGATTATGAAAAAATAACAGAATTATTAATTAAAGAAATGATACTTAAAAATATGAATAGTTTTTTAAAACAATTAGGCAAAGGATTTGATTATATTGGTAATGAATATAAAATAAAACTTGATAATTATAATTACATTGATATTTTACTCTATAATGTTATATATAAGTGTTATGTGGTTGTAGAATTAAAAGCCACTAAATTAAAAAAAGATCATATTGGTCAAATAGAAACATATATGGGATATGTTGATAAAATAATAAGAAATAGTAATGATAATGAAACACTTGGAATAATATTATGTAAAAAAGGTAACAAATATATAACTGAATATTGTAGCAACAAAAAGATATTTGAAAGAGAATACATAATTCTTTAGCATATATATTATACATAAATTTTATTAAAATAGAGATAATAAAACTAGGTGATTATGTTGATTAAACTTTATTTAAAACTTCTTTTAAAATGTATTATTTCTATTTTTTGTTTATTTATAATAGTTAAAAAAATTGGTAAAAGAGAAATAAAGAATCAAACACTATTTGATCATATAATAACAATTACAATAGGTAACTTTATTGCAGAAATAATACTTAATGGAGATAACTTTATAGAAGGTATAATAGTTATGTTTATATTTGGTCTTACATCATTTATTATTAATCATTTAACAGTTAGAAGTAATAAGATAAGAAAAATAATAGATGATGATCCAGTACTATTAATAGAAAGTGGTAAAATAATAAAAGAAAACTTAAAGAAGAATAATATTACTTTAACTATACTTGAAGAAGAGTCAAGAGAAGAAGGCATTAAGTCTTTAAAAGATGTTAAATATGCAGTTTTTGAAATAAATGGTAATATTACATTTTATACATATGATGATAAATATGATATAGAAAGAAATATAATAATAGATGGAACGATGATAGATAAAAATATAAAGTATTTAGGACTTAATGAAGAAGATGTATTAGAGTTTTTAAAATTAAATAATACCTCTTTAGAAGATACTTTCTTATTAACATATCAGAATAATAAATTTAACTTATATAAAAGTAAATAACTTTGTTGTTTAAATTATATTAGTATGATATATTATCACTATAAGATATTTAAAGGAGAGTATCATGGATATAATAAAACTAAAAGGGGTTTCTAAATTCTATAATAATAAGGGAAGTATATCTTTAGGATTTTCTAAAGTTAATCTTTCTTTTACATCACCTTCTTTTACAGTAATAACAGGAGAGTCGGGATCAGGTAAATCAACACTTTTAAACGTTATTTCAGGACTTGATACATACGAAGAAGGTGAGATGTATATAAATGGTTCTGAAACCTCACACTTTTCACAGGAAGACTATGAAGAATATAGAAGAAAATATATTTGTAATATATTTCAGGACTTTAACTTAATAGGATCATATACAGTATATCAAAATGTTGAATTATCACTTATACTTGCTGGATTTAAAAAGAAAAATATTAAAGCACGTGTGCTCGATGCAATTGAAAAAGTAGGACTAACACGTCTCAAAAACACTAAAGCATCAAATTTATCTGGTGGAGAAAAACAAAGAACATCAATTGCAAGAGCCTTAGCACTTTCTTCTCCTATAATAGTTGCAGATGAACCAACTGGAAATATTGATAGAAAAAGTGCAAGAGAAATTATGCACCTTTTACATGAACTTTCTAAAACAAGACTTGTAATTGTTGTAACTCACAACACTGAAGACATTAAAGGATATGCAGATAGAATAATTACAATGTCTGATGGTAAAGTTGTTGAAGACAAAAAGATAAATAATACTAAAGAAAAAGAAACAAATGTACTAAACTATAAAAATATAAGTTTATTTAACAAGATAAGACTTGGTATTCGTAATACATTTAATATTAAATATAAATTTGTACTTTTAGTATTTATATATTTAATACTTACACTAGCTTGTTTCTTCTCTTATTCTAGTATAAGAAAAAATGAATCTAATCTAAAAAATGCAAAAGTAAATATGATGCTTAAGGATACATCAAAGAAAAGAATAATAATAAGTAAAAAAGATAAAAGTGAAATAATAGATGATGATATAAAGAAATTAGAATCTATAAAACATGTAAATTACGTAAATAAAAATGATATGTTTATAGATGGGGTATTTGATATAGATAGAGAAGAAGATAACATATACTTTTATAGTAAATATAAATCAAATAAAGAACTAAAAAAAGTAGATGTTGGGGACCTTCCAAAATCTTCAAATGATGCAGTGATTAAAATATCAAATGCTGAATATAAATCTATGAAAAAGAATATAAATAAATATCTTAATGTTCCTTATAAAATTTATTTAGAAAATGATCCTGATAGTAATAATACATATAATATTAATGTAACAGGATTTATTATTTCAAAAGATTCTAATAATTATATGTTTGATGATGCAAGAGATATAGTATACTTAAGTGATAATATATTAAACTTTTTTAGAAAAAGCTATTACTTAAATAATTCTAATAAATATATAACTATTAATAATAAAACATATTCAAGTGATGATATATTCTATTTAATAAAACCTTTAGAAAGTATTGAATCTGGTAAAGCAATTGTATCTGAGGAGTTAAATTCATATTGTGATAAAGAAGAATGTACAAATAAAAACATAAGCTTAAAAATAGAAAATGCATACTTTACAGAAGAAAAAGTATTTAATGTAAAGAATGTCTATAATAGTAGTAACTTTAAAAAACTAACTGGACTTGCAAAAGAATTATATGATGAGGCATCATCTAATAACACAATTTTTATAAATGAAAATGATTATAATGAATTATATGATAAGGGCACATTTCAAGCATCAGTTTTTGTAGATAACGTAAAAAGTGTTAAAACAATTGATAAAGAATTAGAAAGTCTTAACTATAACACTATTAATGTAAAAGATACATTAACTAAAAACTATACTGCATATAATGTAATATCACTTACTGTTATTAAAATACTTTATGTAATAAGTATAATTATATTATTCTTTGTATGTTATGCTGTTATTAAAATAATACTTAATTCAAGAAAAAAATATTTTTCTATTATAAGAATACTTGGAGCTACAAAAGGAGTATGCAAAGATCTTTTAAATATAGAACTCTTAGTAGATGTAAACATATCTTATTTAATTATAATTGTACTTATTATGCTTACTAAGAGAAATATAATAAATATAGATTATTTAGATACATTAATTAAATATTTAAAATTAAAAGATTATATAATTTTATATATAGTACTAATACTTATGTCACTATTAATATCAATGAGATATTCAAGAAAAATATTTAAATATTCCCCTTTAGAAACAGAAAGAAGGGAGGATCTATAATGATAAGAATAGTTAATTTAAATAAATGGTTTAATAGACATAGAAAGAACTCTATTCATGTTATTAATGATACTACATTAGATTTACCTGATACTGGTCTTGTGTCAATACTAGGTGAGTCAGGATCTGGTAAAACAACCCTTCTTAATGTAATAGGGGGACTTGATAAATACTCAAGTGGTAAAATATATATAGATGGTAAAAAGCTTTCTAAGATTCAAGCGTTAAGAGACAAAGAAAGAACACTAGATATTGGATATATATTTCAGGAGTTTTATCTCTTAGATGACAAAACTGTATTTGATAATGTTGCAATATCTCTTAAATTAATAGGTGTAAAAGATAAAAAAGAAATAAAAGAAAAAGTAGAATATGTTCTTAATAAAGTATCAATGTATAGATACAGAAATAGAAAAGTAGGAGCCTTATCAGGTGGTGAAAGACAGCGTGTTGCAATAGCTCGTGCCATAGTTAAAAATCCTAAAATAATAATTGCAGATGAACCAACAGGTAATCTTGATAGACAAAATACAGTAGATGTAATGAATATAATTAAAAATATATCTCAAGATAGATTAGTACTTCTAGTAACGCACGAAAAGAATCTAGCATACTTCTATTCTGATAAAATAATAGATATAGTAGATGGAGAAGTCATAAACTATAAAGAAAATATTCATGAAGATGAGCTTGATTATAGAATAGATAATAATATCTACTTAAAAGAATTAAAAGAAGAAAGCTTTAATAAAGATAATGCAAATATAAAAGTATTCTCAGATGGATCTAAAACAAATATAACTCTTGCTATTAAAAATGGTAATATTTATATAAAAAGTGATGCTAGTGAAATAGAGCACATTACAGAATCTTCTTCTATAAAACTAGTTAATGACTACTATCATCCAATAACTAAAGATGATTATAAGAAAAATAAGTTTGATTTAAATGTATTAAAAAATAATAAAAAGTTAAAGTACTCTAGTATCAATAATATATTTACATCAATAATATATGGTTTTAATAAACTATTAAACTATAGTTTTGTAAAGAAAATATTATTAGTAGGATTCTTAATAAGTGGTATGTTTATATACTTTGGACTATCTAAAATATATGGAATAACAAGAGTTAAAGATAAAGACTTTATAACAAAGAATAGATCATATATTGAAGTTAAATCTAATAAGAATAATGTAGATTTATATAACAAATTAAAAGATAATTCTGATATATTATATGTAGTTCCAGGAAATACAAAACTATCTATTAAATATAAGACTAATATTTTAGAGTTTAGCGTATATCCTATATCTTTATCATCTTCTATAGCATCATCAAGTGTACTAAAAGACTCTGATATAATTTATGGAACGCTTCCATCTAATGATAATGAGATAGTAATAGATAAAATGGTATATAATAAAAATATTAAAAAAATATTAGAAGAAAACATTAAAAATGCTGGAGTTACAACATTAAAAGATTTAGTAGGTAAAGAATTTAGTGTAGAGGATAAATCATATATTGTAACAGGAGTTGCAGATACTAAATCTCCATCAGTATATTTTAAAGAAGATTTAATGAAAGTACTTTATAATAAGAATAAACAAGAAGATATAAAGGAGCTAGATAATTCTATTACATTAAAAGAAGGACATATGCCTAATGACTATGAAACATTAATAAATATAGATGATAAAGAAAAATATAAAATAGGTAAAGAATTAGAAACTAAGATAAATAACACTAAACTAAAAGTATCAGGATACTATACATCAAATAAGAAAGAAAATACATTATACGTAAATAACAATATGATTAACTATATAGTAGTATCAAGATATAATAATTTCATGGTATATCCAAAAAATAAAGAAAAACTATTAAATGATTTAAGAACTGATAACATAGAAACAGTAGAAGTTTATAAAGCAGAAAAAAATAAATATATAAATTCTAGAAAGAAACAAGTAAAAAATACTATTCTAATATCAGTAGTACTTTTAATAATATCATTTGTAGAAATGTTCTTAATAATTAGAACAAGCTTTATTGAAAGATCTAAAGAAGTAGGGGTAATGAGAGCAATTGGAGTGAAGAAAAAAGATATAAATAAAATGTTTGTAGGAGAAATACTAGTTATAACGAGCATTTTCCAAGTACCTGGCATTATAATAATGCACTATATATTAAAGTCACTAATAAATGCAGGAATAACAGGATATATTGCAAGCAAAGAAGTAATAATAGTATCACTAATACTAGTATATATATTTAATATAATTATAGGATTACTACCTATAAATAATCTTCTTAGAAAAACACCACATGAAATATTATCAAGAACTGATGTAAACTAAAAAAGTCTAGATTTTCTAGATTTTTTTAATTTTATGCCAAATTTACATTTCTACATCAAAAAAGACTCAGATTTGCAAAATTGGTAGTTTGCACTAACATAATTATTATTGTATATTAGCACCACTTTTCAAAAAAGGAGGTGCTATATATGAGTATAAGAAAAGTTGGTGAAATTGAAATATATGAAACTGATAAGCATATTAATGAATATTCTCGTAAAGAAAGAGAAAAATATGTAAATGAACTCTTTAAAGAAGAATATATTGGCAAAGAAATTAGTTATTTATTAAATGATAAAGAAATTAAAGCTTTAATAAATCAAACAACAAGAAAAAATTTCAATGCTCTAAGCCATCATGGTATACGTACTGAAAAGAGAAAAGCATTTAATATTGAACATGATATAGCTTTTAGTGGTGATTATATATCCTTTGTAAGTAATGCCAAATATTCTAATACTAATAAAGAATTCAAAGCAGGGCAAAATAAAAACCATAGAGAAGATAACTTATGGCATAACTTTACTAAAACAATTATATTTAATAACATATATTTCAATTTAACAATAAATGTTAGAGAACGAAATAATAAATTTTTCATTCATAATACTAAATTAAAAGAAATAAAAAAAGAAGCAGATAAGCCAAGTAATAAATAACTCGACCTTTGACTTTCAAATAAAAGTCAGTCCTCTGCTTCTTATGTCTAATACTTTAGCAGAAAATAATGTAAATTGCAAGTCTTTTAATAATAAAATTCAAACTTTTTAAACAGTAGTTTGAATTTTATTATTTTCTTTTTTCTTGCTATCTTTAACTTCCATATTTTTTAGTGCATATTTACATGCTTGAATAACAAATCCAGAAAATGTAACATCTTTGCCTTCTATTGCATTTTCTATTTCTTTAGTTAACTCTAAAGGAAATCTTATAGTCTTATTTAATGTTTCAGATCTATCTGAATTTAATCTAAAGCCTTCCATAGCATCATCACTCCTTAAGATTAATTTAATATAAAATGTGCTTAAAGTATGCATTACAATTTGCAATGCATTATGATATTATTTTAATATAAGAGGATAGGGTAATAAAAATTGAGGTATAAAGAGTATGAAAAATGAGAAGAATAATAATATGAAGAATGATGAAAAATTAAAGAAAATATTAAAAACAAGTATAATAACATTCTCAGTACTTACCACGATTAACTTCATTGGAATTGTTGGGAGTAGCAATGCTTTATTTACAAAAAGTATTGATAGTAAGAACAATATTGCATTAAAAGTTGTTAGTTATGCTTCTAAAGGTGTTGCAACAACATCTATTGAAAATCTTAGTAAAAAAGATACAATTAATTTAGCTTATGATGGAACAACTGATAACAATTTAAGATATATAGGAAAAGATCCAAACAATTATGTAACATTTAATAATGAGTTATGGAGAATAATTGGAATATTTAATGTATCAGATGGCTCTACACATCTAAAAGAATTAAACTTGTTAAAGATGGATATGCTTATACTGGTGTTTCATTTGATACTAATGAAATAAATGATTACTCTAAGTCATCTCTTAAAACAACTCTTAATGGAACATATTATGAAGGACTTTCAACAGAATCTAAAGATATGATAAGTGATGCTGTGTGGAATTTAGGTGGACCAACATCATATGAAAATATTAAAACATCTCAATTTTATACAGCAGAAAGAAGTACAACAACATATGGTAATCATGCTGCAACATGGGCAGGCAAAATTGGATTAATATATCCAAGTGATTATGGATATGCAACAGCAGGGGGAAGTGATTCAAATAGGACATTATGCTTAGCACAAAGATTAGATTTATGGGATAAAAGAAATTATTCTCCAGATTGTAAAAATAATGATTGGTTACTTTATAATAAAAATGGTCAATGGACTATAACACCTTGGTCTGGTACTAGTGGCGGTGTGTTTATAATAGGAGATTATGGAAATGTTAATGGAAATGTCAATGCAAAACAAGAGTCAAATGATTATGTTATAGTTCGTCCATCCTTATATTTAAAGTCATCAATTGAAATAACAGGTGGTTATGGTACAAAAAATAAACCATACACGTTAGGATATAATGAATATAAAATAACTTATGATTTAGATGGAGGAACTGTTTCAACTAATAATCCTACAAGCTATACATCACAATCAAATGATATAAACCTTAATAATCCAACAAAAGAAGGATATAAGTTTGTAGGATGGACAGGA
>ONQM01000027.1 GCA_900319955.1 uncultured Eubacteriales bacterium
CATAAATGAATTAAGTTTAATCTCTGTATCCTTATCAGGATACATTCTAAACTTATAAGCTTTATAAATTTTCAAGAGAACCACCACCTTTGTAACTAACATTATTATACGGGCAAAATGTTGATATTAAAAGGAAAATTTAAGACTTTTTATAATTTTTCTATGACTTTCCTATTATATAAGAAAAAAATGTATTTACAAAAAAGATTAAGAATTTTACATCTTAATCTTTATTATCAGCACTTTGCCATTCATAATTATCTAAATTAGGGGAACCTTTTTCAACACCAACATTGTAAGACAAAATAGAAACAAATATAATTGCAACTATAAATATAACAAGTACAATAACAAGTGTTGAAAGTCCAAAACCTTTATTATTAAGCCTCATAAATAACCTCCATATTTAAGGAAAAAGGAATAGTTTCCTATTCCATAAATTCATCTTCAAACTCTTCCATAGGTTCATCAGTTAAATTCTTAGCAAGTTCATACTCAACATCTTGATAGTCTTTAACACCAGTACCAGCAGGAATAAGTTTTCCAAGAATTACGTTTTCCTTTAATCCTTCAAGATTATCAACTTTACCCTTAATAGCAGCATCAGTTAAGATTCTAGTTGTTTCCTGGAATGATGCGGCAGAAAGGAATGAGTCAGTCTCAAGAGCAGCTTTTGTAATACCAAGAAGTACAGGTTTTCCAGAAGCAGGTCTCTTACCACTAATTACAGCATCCTTGTTACCAGCAGTAAATTCTTGAATACTTACAAGTGAACCAGGTAAGAATTCAGTATCACCACCATCAACAATTCTAATCTTAGAAATCATTCTACGTACAATAATTTCAATATGTTTATCAGAAATATCAACGCCTTGTCCTCTATATGTACCTTGAACTTCCTTAAGAATATACTCTTGCGTAGTAAGTGGATCTGTAACAGCAAGTAACTCCTTAGGGTTAATAGCACCAACAGTTAATTTGTCTCCTGCCTTAACATCTTGACCCTTTTCACAGCAAAGCTTAGCGCCATAATTTGTAACATGCTCTTTAGATTCAACTTTATTCGTAACAGTAATTCTAAACTTATCTTTATCTTCTTTAATCTTAGTAACTTTACCATCAATCTCAGAAATAGTAGCTTTACCTTTAGGATTACGAGCTTCAAATAACTCTTGTACACGTGGAAGACCTTGAGTAATATCTTCACCACCTGCAACACCACCAGTATGGAATGTACGCATTGTAAGTTGTGTACCAGGTTCACCAATTGATTGTGCAGCCATAACACCAACTGCTTCACCAATTTCAACTAAGTTACCAGTTGCAAGGTTCTTACCATAGCACTTCTGACATACACCATTGTGTACACCACAAGTTAGAATACTACGTATTTCAACTTGTTTAACACCAGCAGCAACAATCTTGTCAGCAAGAGCTTCAGTAACATAAGTAAGTTTATCACAAATAACTTCTTTAGTTTCAGGATTAATAACTTTCTTATTAGTATAACGACCAATAATTCTATCTCTTAAACTTTCAATTACAGTACCATCTTTCTCATTAATGAAGTCATAAACAACAACACCTTGATCAGTACCACAATCTTCACATCTAACGTCTTAAGTGCTGTATCAGCATCACCTTTACGGGAACTATGAGAAGATAAGAAGAATTCAGCAACAGAAAGACCTTCTTTAAAGTTTGAAAGAACTGGAATCTCTATTGTATCACCATTTGGCTTCTGCATAAGTCCACGCATACCAGCAACCTGAATAAACTGAGAAATAGATCCACGTGCCTTAGAATGCATCATCATAAATACTGGGTTTTCAACTTCTTTATTAGAAATATCTTCAAGTTCAGCTTGAACCTTATCCTTAACAGTATACCAAGCATCAATAACTTTTTGATGACGTTCTTCTTCAGTAATTAAACCACGTTTATATTGTTTGTTAATCTTATCAACAACTGCTTGACCTTCTTTAACGTATTCATCCTTATGTTGACTTACTATAACATCACTAAGTGAGAAAGTAAGACCACATTTAGTTGAATAATAGAAACCTAAATCTTTAAGTCTATCAAGCATCATAGAAGTTTCTGTTGTCTTATAGCGCTTAAATACTTGAGCTATTATCTTAACTAAAACTCCTTTAGCAAAAGGTTTAACAATAGGCATTGATTTAATAACTTCAGGTATATTTTCACCCTTACCAATAAAGTATTTAGATGGAGTAATAACTTCAATGTTCTCATCAGTTGGTTCATTAACATAAGGATAACTATCAGGTAAAATTTCATTAAATTTAATTTTACCAACAGTAGTAACTAAATATTTATCTCTATCACCACTAGTAAATATCTTATGTTTAAATGATTTAGCAGGAAGAGCTATACGAGAGTGAAGACTAATCTCTCCTCTTTCATAAGCCATTAAAGCTTCATTAGAATCTTTAAATAATCTTCCTTCACCTTTGTCTCCAGCTTTTTCCATTGTTATATAATAGTTACCAACAACCATATCCTGTGAAGGTTCAACAATTGGATCACCACTTTTTGGATGAAGAATGTTGTTAGAACCAAGCATAAGTATTCTAGCTTCAGCTTGAGCTTCTTCAGAAAGTGGAACGTGAACAGCCATCTGATCACCATCGAAGTCAGCATTAAATGCAGGACATACAAGTGGATGAAGTCTGATAGCCTTACCTCCAACTAAAACTGGTTCAAAAGCTTGAATACCAAGTCTATGTAGAGTTGGAGCACGGTTTAGTAAAACTGGATGTTCTTTAATAACCTCTTCAACAATATCCCAAATTTGAGGATCACGATTATCAATTAATCTCTTAGCAGCTTTAATATTGTGAGCTATATCTTTAGAAACTAGTCCATGAATAACATGAGGTTTAAATAGTTCAAGTGCCATTTCCTTAGGAAGACCACATTGATACATCTTTAAACTTGGACCAACAACTATAACTGAACGACCAGAATAGTCAACACGTTTACCAAGTAAGTTCTGTCTAAATCTACCTTGTTTTCCTTTTAACATGCTAGAAAGTGACTTAAGAGGACGATTTCCAGCTCCAGTAACTGATCTACCACGACGACCATTGTCAAATAATGCATCAACTGCCTCTTGAAGCATTCTCTTCTCATTTTGAATAATTATTGATGGAGCACCTAATTCAAGTAACTTCTTTAAACGATTATTACGGTTAATAACACGTCTATATAAATCATTTAAATCAGATGTTGCAAAACGACCACCATCAAGTTGAATCATAGGTCTTAAATCAGGTGGAATAACAGGAATACAATCAAGAATCATCCATTCAGGTTTTTGATTAGACTCATAGAATGCATTTAAAACATCAAGCCTTTTAACAAGTCTAACTCTCTTTTGACCTTGAGCACTTTCAAGTTCTTTATTAATTTCATCTATTTCAGTTTTTAAATCAACTTTCTTAAGAAGTTCCTTAATAGCTTCGGCACCCATACCAACTTTGAAAGTATCACCATACTTTTCATAAAAGGTACGATATTCTTTATCACTTAAAGTTTGCTTATTTTCAAGTGGAGTATCACCTTTATCAATAACAACATAACTTACAAAATATAATACTTCCTCTAAGTCTCTTGGACTCATATCAAGAACAAGTCCCATACGAGAAGGAACACCCTTAAAGAACCAAATATGTGAAACAGGAGAAGCAAGTTCAATGTGACCCATTCTTTCACGTCTTACCTTACTTCTTGTAACTTCAACACCACATCTATCACATACTATATTCTTATAACGAACTCTCTTGTATTTACCACAAGCACATTCAAAATCTTTTGTAGGTCCAAAAATCTTTTCACAGAATAGTCCATCTCTTTCAGGTCTTAAAGTACGATAATTAATAGTTTCAGGTTTCTTAACCTCACCATAACTCCACTCTCTAATTTTTTCAGGAGAAGCTATACCAATTTTTAAAGCTTTAATCTTATTAACATCTATCATTACTTATCTTCTCCTTCCTTATCAATTTCATCGAGATCAGCATCATCTGGCTCCTCATCGTCAAACTCATCATCCTCATCATCAAATTCATCATCTTCATCAAAATCATCTTCAGGATCTTCTGGCTCTGGAAGATTCTCATTATCATCTATTTTTTTAGCAGGGCTATTGTCAATCTCATCTATTGAAAGATGTAAGTCTTCTTTATCCTCTTCTTCTTCAATAGTCTTTAAATCAATATTCTTATTCTCATCATCGATTATTGAAACATCAAGTCCAAGAGCTTGGAACTCTTTCATTAATACTCTGAATGATTCAGGAACATTAGCTTCATCAATTTCTTTACCCTTAACTATATCTTCATAAACTTTAACACGTCCAATAACATCATCTGACTTAACAGTCATCATTTCTTGAAGTGTATGAGCAGCACCATAAGCATAAAGTGCCCAAACTTCCATTTCACCAAATCTCTGTCCACCAAATTGAGCTTTACCACCAAGAGGTTGTTGTGTAACTAAACTATATGGGCCAGTAGATCTAGCATGAAGTTTATCATCAACCATGTGATGCAACTTAATCATATACATAACACCAACTGCAATCTTATGGTCAAATGGCTCACCAGTTTGTCCATCATATAATGTGTATTTACCATCATCTGGCATTCCAGCTTCTTTCATGATATCAGCAACATCATCTAGAGTTGCTCCATCAAATACTGGAGTTGCTATATACTGATCAAGTTTTCTAGCAGCCATACCCATATGTAACTCTAGAACCTGTCCTAAGTTCATACGAGAAGGAACACCTTGTGGGTTAAGCATAATATCAATTGGAGTACCATCAGCCATATATGGCATATCCTCTTCTGGAACAATAAGTGAAATAACACCTTTATTACCATGACGACCACTCATTTTATCTCCAACTTGAATCTTACGTTTTTGAATTATATAAACACGAATAACTTGAGAAACACCTGCAGGTAATTCATCATTATCATTATGGTCATAAATCTTAATATCATGAACAATTCCATCTCCACCATGTGGAACACGTAAGGATGTATCACGTACTTCTCTTGTCTTCTCACCGAATATTGCATGAAGAAGTTTCTCTTCTGATGTAAGTTCAGCCATTCCTTTTGGAGTAACCTTACCTACTAAGATATCTCCTTCTTTAACTTCTGTACCAATAGTTACAATACCACGTGAATCAAGATTCTTACGAGCTTCCTCAGAAACATTTGGAATATCACGAGTAATCTCTTCAGGACCTAACTTAGTATCACGACATTGCATCTCATAATCTTCAAGATGAAGTGATGTAAATGCATCATCCTTAACAAGTCTTTCATTAAGAATAACAGCATCCTCATAGTTATAACCATGATATGTCATGAAAGCAACAGTCATATTTTTACCAAGAGCAAGCTCGCCCATATTAGTACTATTACCATCAGCAATTATAGTATCTCCACCAATTACCTTATCACCAGGTTTAACAATTGGTCTTTGATGACTACAAATACCAGAGTTTGCAAGTTCAAAGTTAGCAAGATCATAAGTATCTTTTCCATTCTTAGTTTTAACAATAATCTTTTTAGCATCTACATAATCAACAACACCATCATTCTTAGCAATTACACAAACACCAGAGTCTTTTGCAACAATGTGCTCAACACCAGTTCCAATATATGGAGCTTCTGTCTTAAGAAGAGGCATAGCCTGTCTTTGCATATTAGCTCCCATTAGAGCTCTATGTCCATCATCATGCTCTAGAAATGGAATTCCAGATGTTGTAACAGATACAACTTGTTGTGGAGAAACATCGATGTAATCAACCTTAGAAGGTTCAACTAAAATATTCTCTTGATGATAACGAGCATTAACTAAATCAGAAATAATTTTATTATTGTCATCAGTTTTAACTGCAGACTCACTTATAATGTAATCTTCTTCTTCATCAGCAGTCATATATCTAACTTCTTCAGTTATTTGACAATTATCAACCTTTTTATAAGGTGTCATAATAAATCCATACTCATCAATCTTAGCATAACTTGCAAGAGATGTAATAAGTCCGATATTTGGTCCTTCTGGAGACTCAATAGGACAAATTCTACCATAGTGAGATGCATTAACATCACGTACTTCAACACCTGCTCTATCACGAGAAAGTCCGCCAGGTCCTAAAGCAGAAAGTCTTCTCTTATTAGTAAGTTCTGCAATTGGATTAGTTTGATCCATGAACTGAGAAAGTTGAGATGAACCAAAAAACTCTTTCATTGCAGCAGTTACTGGGCGAATATTAATTAAAGTCTTAGGACTAACCTCATCAATATCTTGAGTTGTCATACGTTCACGTATAACTCTCTCCATTCTAGAAATACCAATTCTAAATTGATTTTGTAAAAGTTCTCCAACTTGTCTAACTCTTCTGTTACCTAAATGATCGATTTCATCAAAATTGCCAACACCATGAAGTAAATTTAAATAATATGAAACAGAAGCATAAACATCAGAAATAGTAAGACGTTTAATATCAATGCTTTGATCATTTCCAATTACAATTAATGTTTTACGAGAATCTTTTGGATCTAATACTTTAACAATTTGAACTTTATTATAAGTATCAAGTTCTTCATTGATTTTAACCTCAGTTAAACCATAACCATCATCAAGTATCTTCTTAAGATCATCCATATTAGCCTTAGTAATTAATGTGCCTTTAGCAAATTTAACTTCACCATCAACAACAATATCTTCACCAATCTTTTGACCTAATAATCTATCTAAGATATTTAATTTCTTATTAAACTTATAACGTCCAACCTTAGCAAGATCATATCTAAATTCATCAAAGAATCTAGTAATGATATTATTTTTAGAAGAATCAAGTGTAGCAGGTTCACCTGGTCTTAACTTTTCATAAATCAGTATTTTTAGTACTATCCTTAGCCATAGTATTCTCTAAATACTCATCTTTTCCAAATAACTTGTAAATCTCTTCATCACTTGAAAGTCCAAATGCACGTAAAAGAGTTGTAAGAGTAACTTTACGAGTACGGTCAATTCTTACATATAAAACATCTCTAGCATCAGTTTCAAATTCAAGCCAAGTACCACGAGTTGGTATTATTTGTGAAGTAATTACTTCTCTTCCATTCTTATCAATTTCATGATTAAAATAAACAGATGGTGATCTTACAAGTTGAGACACAATAACACGTTCAGCACCATTAATAATAAATGTTCCTGAATCTGTCATAATAGGCATATCACCCATAAATATTTCCTGCTCTTTAACTTCACCTGTCTCACGATTATAAAGTCTAACATCACACTTTAAAGGTGCAGAATAAGTAGTTTCTCTATCCTTACACTCTTTAATAGTATAACGAGGTTCATCAAAATGATAATCACCAAACTCTAGTGATAAAGTACCAGAAAAGTTTTCAACTGGATTCAATAAGTCCTGAAAAACATCCTTTATACCTTCCTTAATAAACCAATCATAAGATTTTTTTTGAATCTCGAGTAAATCTTTTAACTCATACAAATTTTTGATTTTAGAATAATTTCTTCTCTTACGGAAATCTCCGCTCTTAACTATCTTATAAGACATACATTCACCCCATACATTAAATTTTCTTTGAACACTTAATTATAAAGTATCCACTTTTTTTCTCAATTATTTCTACGTTATAAACCTCATTTAATTTAGAAATAAGAGACTTTGCACCTTGTTCTTTTCTAACTACCAAGAAAAGTTTACCAGAATCATTTAAGAAACGATTAGCACCCATTACTATTTCATAAACTACACCCTTACCCGCTCTTATAGGAGGATTAGTAATAATAGTATCGTATATGCAATTAACACTTTCATAGCAATTACTTAGAAAAGCATTAATGTTACTACAATCATTTTCTTTAATGTTCCTTAAAGCTAAATGAATAGCTCTCCTGTTAACATCTACCATATCAACAGTAGCACCAGTAAGTTTATTAATAACAATACCAATAGTGCCATATCCACATCCAACGTCTAAAACTTTGGCTCCAACCTCATTCTGTGGGATGGATTCAAGAAGAAGTCTACTGCCAAAATCTATCCTATCTTTTGAAAAAACTCCATTATCAGTTAAAAATTTAAAATCACGTCCACATATTCTAGCATTAATAACTTTAACCTTACTAGGAAGTTTCTCATTAGAAAAATACTGCCCCATATTATCTCCTGACAAAAAAGAAAGGACAAAGCTAATCTTTCTAAAAAAAGTTGCAATGTCCCCTTTCCGTAAACATATATTACACGTATTTTTTTTAAAAGTCAATAAAATATCTTGATTTTTTATAAAAAAAGTAGTATATAGACAAATTTCTGAAAAAAGTAAAGCTAAAATTTATATTTATTCCTATTCTTAAGCTCAAGGACATGTTTATAACCATGCTTAAGTTCAATTAAATCAACTTCAGGTTCACATACTAAATTAATAAATTTACCAATAACCCCAGTCTTAGTTGAATAAGACATCTTAGTAACGCCATTAGAAATAATTAAAGATGTATTATCTTTATTATAAATACCAAAAGAGTTTCTAGGAAGTATTGTTCCATAAGGTCCAACAAATCCTCTATGACTTTTCACTTTATCTTGAATATTAGTAGGTACAAGTCCACCATGATTATGACCACATACAATTAAATTCATGGAACTAATAAAAGAATTAGATGTATTAATATTATCTTTATCAAAAAGGCCATTAGGAGAATGAATAAGTAAAATATTAAATTTATCATTCTTAACTTTATCTTTATTTTTATCTAAAATATCATATAAAATATTAAAGTCTTCTCCTCCTTCAGAATAATATTCATATGGTAAATTAATAGAATATAAATTAAATGAACCAAACTCTTTAAAACAAAAACTTTTACTAAAAGTATAGGAATTACTATTCTTATCTAAATACTTAAATAAATCTAAATAATGCAAAGACTTATTTTTACTATTCCTATCATATAAATTATATTTATCATAAAACTCATGATTACCTAAACATATAATTAAATTATACTTATAACTTATATCTTTTAAAATAACACTTAACTCTTTATTATTGGGATCATCTACTCTATCTAAAGTATCTCCAGGCATTAAAATATATGAAGGTTTAATTGTATCAAGTAGACTCCTAATACGCTTTAAAGCTTTCACATTACTATGAACATCACTAATAATAAGTATTTTCTTATTATCAATTATTTTACTGTCTGTTAATACATAATTATTTACCTTAATAATCATTGCATCCTCCAAACAAAACATAATTATAAAAGAAAAATACCAAAAAGAAAAGACCCTAAGGTCTTTTAAGTTTAACTACTTAACTTCTACAGTAGCGCCAGCTTCTTCAAGCTTAGCTTTAATATCATTAGCTTCATCAGTAGGAATGTTTTCTTTAACAACACCTTTGTTATCAACGATGTCTTTAGATTCCTTTAAACCAAGACCAGTAATTTCCTTAACTACTTTGATAACAGCAACCTTAGCAGCACCACCATCAGCGATAGATACTGTAACTGTAGATGGAGCAGCATCAGCTGCAGCACCAGCAGCAGGAGCAGCAACTGCAACAGCAGATGGATCTACTCCAAATTCCTCCTTCATTGCGTCTACTAATTCCTTTATTTCTAGTAAGTTCATTTCTTTTAAAGAACTAATGAATTCATCTTTTGTTAATTTAGCCATTTTATTTTCCTCCTCTTCCTAAATTAATTAATTTTCTTCTTTTTGTTTAGCATATAAATCTAAACAGATAGATAAGTCTCTTACAAGACCAATCATAGAGCCAGCAAGCATTGTAAGTAATCCTTCTCTTGAAGGTATTGATGCATACTCAGCTAGTTTGTCTTTATCACAAACAGCTCCATCAATGATACCTGTCTTTAACTCAATAGCATCATGATCTTTCTTAAAGTTAGATATTGCCTTAACTGCAGCAATCTGATCAGTACTATAAGCAAAAGCAGATGGACCAGTAAGATTATCTCCTAAGTCAATACCTAAGTCATCAAATGCACGCTTCATTAAAGTATTTTTATAAACTTTATAATCAGCACCATTATCTCTTAGATTGTGACGTAACTCTTTGATTTCAGCATCAGTTAGACCACGATAATCAAAAAGTATAACACTAGAAGAATTCTTAACTCTGTCTTCTATCTCATCGATAGTTTTTTGCTTCTCTTTTAAAATTCTTTCACTTGCCAAGATAATTCACCTCCTACATTTTGTTAGTCCAAAGAAAAAGTTCTAGATGTGCCTAGAACTTTAACAAAGATAGTTCCTCGGTAGGACTTACAACTGCCTACTGTCTATGGCACCAACAAATACAAGAATTATTATATATTATTTATCACTAATTGTCAAAACTATTTAAAGAAATTTTAACACTAGGACCCATAGTAGCAGCTAAAGTTACATTTTTAATATAATCACCTTTAACTGTACTTGGTTTAACTTTAACGATTTGTGAAACAAATGCATTTAAGTTTTCGATTAATGCTTTATCATCAAATGAAACTTTACCAATTGCAGCATGAACGTTTCCATAAGAATCTGTTCTATATTCAACACGTCCTGCTTTAGCATCTTTAACAGCTTTAGCAGTATCAGTTGTAACAGTTCCAGTCTTAGGGTTTGGCATTAAACCTTTTGGTCCTAAAATCTTACCAAGTTTTCCAAGAGCTGGCATCATATCTGGAGTTGCAATTAAAGTATCAAAATCAAACCAACCTTTTTCAATTTTAGCAAGTAAATCATTATCACCAACATAGTCTGCTCCAGCATCACGTGCAGCATCAGCAGCAGCACCTTTAGCAATAACAAGAACCTTAACATTTTTTCCAGTTCCATTAGGAAGTACAATAGCACCTCTTAATTGTTGATCAGCTTTCTTAGTATCAAGATTAAGTCTCATAGCACATTCAACACTACCATCAAACTTAGAAAAAGATGTTTCTTTAACTAGCTTAACAGCTTCTTCTTTAGTATATGCTTTACCTTTTTCTACTTTAGATAAAGCTTCTAAATACTTTTTACTTCTCTTCTTCATATTTTCCTCCTTAATAAAGTACAAGCGGAATTAAAAATCTAAAAGCGGATAAAAAATTAATTTTCTTCTTTATTATCAGAATCTTCAGATTCTTCTTTGTCAGCTCCATTAATAACTTCTGGAGTAACTTCTTGTTTATTTTCTTCTTCTAGAGCTTCAAGCTCAGCTTCTCTTTTAGCCTCAGCTGCCTCTTCAATCTTAGCTTCAGCCTCTTCTTCTGCAAGTTCTTTGTCGTTAACGCCTTTAACGGCAATACCCATATTTCTTGCAGTACCTTCAACTATCTTCATAGCAGCATCTAAATCATAACAATTTAAATCTGGAAGTTTAGTCTCAGCAATCTCTTTAATTTGATCTTGAGTTAAAGTAGCAACAACTTCATGAGCTCCCTTAACAGATCCTTTATTTATCTTTGCAGCTTTCTTAAGTAAAAATCCTGTAGGTGGAGTTTTAATAACGAAATCAAAACTCTTATCTTCATAAATTGAAATTTCAACTGGAAGAATTAATCCCATCTTATCACGAGTTGCATCATTATACTTAGTACAGAATTCTTGTAAGTTAATACCTGCAGGTCCTAAAACAGTACCAACTGGTGGAGCTGGTGTAGCTTTTCCAGCAGGAACTTGTAATTTAATCTTTTTAACAACTGTGGTAAAACAGCCGTGAATCCGCTTTTAATTCATTTGCCTCCCACTAATGCTATAACTAGATAGCGTTTAAATAATATCATAAACTCCTCATAAATGCAAGCAAATAAAAGAAAAAAATTAGCACTAAGCTAATTTTAACTACATTTTACTAATTTGATTTAAATCAACTTCAACAGATGTAACTTGACCAAATAAATCAACATCAAGTTCTGCCTTATCATTTTCTGTATCTATTGATGTAACAGTACCAATCATACCCTTGAATGGTCCATCAACAATATTTACTTTATCACTGACTGCTAAATCAGTAGGAGCTTCATTCTTGTTAATACCCATTTCATCGAATACTTTTTGAACTTCAGCTTCAGGAACAGGAGTTGGTTTTGCACCTTTACCAGAAGATCCAATAAATCCAGTAACACCAGCAGTATTACGAACAATATACCAAGCTTCATCTGACATTATCATTTGAACTAAAATATATCCAGGAAAAAGTTTTACTTCTTTCTCTATTTTTTTCCCATCTTTTTCTTCTACCACTTTTTGAGCAGGTACAACAACATCAAAAATATGATCTTGCATTCCCATACTTTCAGCACGCATTAAAAGATTTTCTTTAACTTTATTTTCATGACCTGAATACGTATTAACAACATACCATCTTTTTTCTGTATCATTATCCATAAAACTTACCTCCTATAATACTGAATGAAGAAGAGCAAAAAGTGCATTAACTAAATAAAAGAATAATGAGAAGAACACAACAAATGCAAGTGTTGCAGCAGCATATTTTGCTAAATCTTTCTTACTAGTCCAGTGAATTCTTTTAGCTTCCACTTTAACACCATGACAATATGTCATAAATCTGTCCCATAAACTTTCTTTTTTCTCTTTTTCTTTAACTTCTACAACTTTTTCTTTTTCTCTATCAACCCTAGTTTCTTTCTTATCATTTTTCTTTGTCATAAAATCACCTTTTTTTCAAAATAAAAACACCTTCTCGTGTCTACAAGTAATATAGACTAAAAAGGTATAAAAGTCAAGCATTTAACTTTAAAAATATAATAATTGGAATAATAAGAGCAAGTAAGAAAATAATCGCAGGGAATATATATGTAAGTGCAAAAGCAGCAATCTTGTTATCGTCATCACTCATATACATCTTACCATATGGAGTAGAAAGTTTTTTAACATTTGCTTTCTCCGCACTACTTTCTCTTCCCATACCTTCTCTTTCCCTTTTAGTATCAATAAAATCTGATAAATAAACTTTATTTGCATCATCTACGAAAATGCCATAATAATAACTTTGAACATCTTTTGGAACAGAAGATGAAAATGTACTATAATTTTCTTTTAAACCTTCTTTATTAGTAGGTCTAATATAGGAAAGGCAATCATTATAAACACCAAGTGCTAAACAAGATAAATAATAAATATTTTTAGAAATTAAATAATCTTTATCATCATTATCCATCTTTTTAACATAAGTATAATAAACATCTCTATCATTAACATAAATAGTATTTATATTAAAATTATCAACATAAAAATTACTATTATGAAGACTCTTCATAGATCTATCCATATCATAAAAAAGATTAAGATAGTCACCTATATCATCTTTATTATTAACACTATGTTTAGAAAGCCACTCATTTAAAGTAATAGCATTTTCCATACCTCTCACCTATTATAATAATTTTATAATAGAAAGCTTTAAATAGCAAGAACCTTTTTAGATATATTAGACTTTTTAATCTTATTATTAATAGTTCTAACTCTATTACGAACAACTTTAAACTTAATATCTAAAAGTAATGCAATTTCTTTAAAAGAAAAGCCATTATACTTTAACTCAAAAATAGCAGAATCAGGAAAATCTAATGAATTCTTAAATTCAATAATTAAATCATTATTAGCATCTGATGCAACTATTTCATAAACATTAACAGAATCAGCAATAACATTATATAAATCATACTCATCAAATGAAATAGCGTTCCTAAAAGCATAACTTTTCTTAGTATTCAAAGACTTTTTATAATCAAATAAACAAGAATAAATACATCTATTAGCAAAAGTATAAAATGAGCATCCTAATTTATCATTAAAACTATTAATAGCATTATTAAGTCCAACTAGACATTCAGAATAAACTTCATCATAAGGAATCTTATTAACAGCACTATAATTAGCAGCAATCTTCTTAATAATAGGATTATATTTTTCAAAAACAACATCTTTATATTCAATATCACTATCTTTAATTAAATACAAAATTTCATAGTCGTTAACATCCTTATAATTCATAAAAACCTACCCTCTATTTCGAACTACACCATATATTAAAATACCCGCTGCAACAGATGCATTTAAACTGTTAATATCACCTTTCATTGGAATAGAAATAATAAAGTCAGATCTTTTCCTAATAAGAGGAGAAATGCCTCTACCTTCATTGCCAATTATTAAAGCACATTTAGAACTATAATCTACTTTAGAATAATCTTCCCCATCCATAGAAGATGCATAAATCCAAAAGCCTTTCTTCTTTAAAACTTCAATAGCATTAGAAATATTAGAAACCAATATAATATGACTATTTAAAATAGTTCCAGCACTAGTCTTAAAAGATGTTGAATTAACAAGTGCTTCTCTATTCTTTGGAACAATGATTGCATTTGCTCCTGCAGCCTCACAGGTTCTAACAATTGCACCAAAATTATGAGGATCCTCAATATGATCAAGTATTACAATAAAGTTATAATCATCTTTTAAATCATCTAAACTTTCATACTTATAATCCGAAACACTAAATATTATACCCTGATGAACTCCATTTGCAAGCCTTTCCATATCATTTTTATTTAAATTTTTATAAGAAAAACCATTTTTATCAATTAAAGATAAAATTTCTCTATCATCAAATCCATCTTGTAAATAAATAGTTTTAATAATATTACTTTTATTTCTTAATATCTCTTTAGCAACGTTTCTTCCATAAACTAACATTATTTATCACTTCCTAATATATAATTCATAATTTCATTTATTCTATCATTATCGTCATTCAAAAAATGATCACCAATAATTGCTTCTAGTCCTGTTGCAACCTTATAAGTTACAATATCAGTATTTTTAGGATGTCTATTACTTTTATAATTTCTCGCTCTATGATAAATTGATTTTTCTGATTCTAAAAGAAAATCATCATCTATCATCTTATAAAGAAAACTAGCTTGACTTTTAGCAGATACAAACTTAATAGACTCCTTTTGAAGATCATCAACATTAGAAAATCCTTTATCAATAAGATATTTTCTAACATATATCTCATAAACACTATCACCAATATAAGCAAGAACAAGTACATTTAAATTTAAAGTATTCATAATAATATTATAAGAAAAAAGAAACTATAATCTATTAGTTTCAGTACTTTTCTTTTCCTTTCCCTCAATTAATTTAACAGAATCAAGTATTATTCTTTTAACACTTCCAACATAATCTGATAAGTTATCATCATTAACTTTTCCATCATAAGATTGAAAATCAGAAATACTTTGCGTGAAATCAGCATCTTTTCCTTTTAAAGTTACATTTCCTTTTCCATCAATAACAGCAAGTGCAGGATCTCCTCTATAAGAAGGAACAATCCTAACATCATTTGCATTAGCATCATTCTTATCCCCAACAACTTCTTTTAAAAGAGATAAAGAATCAATATTTATATCATTATGTTTAGAGTATAAAGTATAACCTATCTTTTTCTTCTCATCCTTATCTTCAGTATTTTCATACTCACTAACAAGTCCATAATAGGAAATAAGTTTATTCGCACCATCTTCATATCTATCATCAAAAGAAACATTCATAACATCTTCAATTTCTTTTAAAGCATTTGAACTATCATTTGTAAGAGCATTTTGAACATATTCTTTTCTTTCATTATTTTCTTTTACATGATTAACTATCATTGAAGAACATACTCCAATTGAAATACCTGCAACAGTAAAGCCAGTTGCAAACTGAAGCAAAATCTTTCTAGCTTTCACTCTTCCACTATATGATTTATGACTGCTTTCATATTTTTTCATACATATCACCACAACTAAATTTTAGCATAATTAAATAAGTTCGTAAATAACTCCATCTCTAGTATCTGTAAGCTTTACACCTTTTTTTAGAAGTTCATCACGAATTGAGTCAGCCTTATTGAAGTCTTTGTTTTTCTTAGCATCATTTCTTAATTTAATCTCTTCTTCAATATATTTTTTCATATCATCTGATATTTCTTTGTCATCCTCTTTAGTTAAATCAAGAGATAAAACTTTATCAAAAGAATTTACAAGACTAAGTTTAGTTTTACCATTTAAACTATCATCTTTTAATACATCATATAAAGTAGTAAGCATAGAAGATGTATTAATATCATTAGAAAAAGCATCTTTAAACTTATTATTATATAAATCAAATTTATCTTTATCTAATTCACCTTCATCTTTAATACTTGAAATTCTACTCTTTAACTTAGAAAAAGCACTCTTACTGCTATCAAGACCATCTTTACTTAAAACAAGTTGACTTCTATAATGACTATTAAGACAAAAATATCTGTAAACAAGAGGACTATAACCATCTTCATTAAGCTTAGTAAGAGTAAGAATTCCACCTTTGCTTTTACTCATCTTACCATTCTTATCATTAAGATGAGCTCCATGGCACCAATAATTACACCACTTATGACCAAAATATGCTTCACTTTGTGCTATCTCATTTGTGTGATGTGGAAATATATTATCAACACCGCCACAGTGAATATCTAAGTACTCTCCTAAATACTTAGAAGCAATACCAGAGCACTCAATATGCCATCCAGGATAGCCAACACCCCAAGGAGAGTCCCATTTCATAATATGATTTTCGAACTTAGAAATAGTAAACCATAAAGCAAAATCTCCTTGGTTTCTCTTTCTGTCATCTTCTTCAACTCCCTCTCTAGCACCAACAATCATCTTGTCATCAGTCATACCAGAAAGTTTGTAATAGTCTTTAGCCTTACTAATATCAAAATAAACATTACCACCACTAATATAGGCGTAACCATCCTTAAGCATCTTACTAATCATCTTAATATAAACATCAATATTATCAGATGCCTTAGAAATAATCGCAGGTCTCTTTATATTTAATGCATCCATATCCTTAAGAAAAGCTTTAGTATAAAAGTCAGCTATCTCATAAACAGTCTTGCCTTCCCTTTTAGCACCTTTTTCCATCTTGTCTTCACCGCTGTCAGAGTCTGATGTTAAATGTCCAACATCAGTAATATTCATAACTCTCTTAACATCATATCCTAAATACTCAAGTCCCTTTTGTAAAACATCTTCAAAAATATACGTTCTTAAATTTCCAATATGAGCATAACTATAAACAGTAGGTCCACAAGTATACATCTTAACCTTACCTTCCTCATTTGGAACAAACTCTTCTATACTCTTTGATAAAGTATTATAAAGTTTCATAAAATCACCTCTAAATAAAATTATACCACATTAAGAGTTATAAGTGTTATTACAATTTTTACTATCAGAAAATTGTAATAATAAATCATTTTTAATAATTTTATTTATTTTAGAAGCACCTAAATTCTTATAATCAGACTTATCTATAACATAATTAATCTTATCTTTATCAAATTTAGTTAAAGAATCATTTAGTTTTCTTTTAACTATATTATAAATATCATCATAACTTAAACTATTTAAATAAAAGATTTTATCAACATTATCTATAAAACCATTACCAAAATAATCATTTAAATAATTAAAATTAATATTATTATCAAAACCAATATTATTAAATTTAATATTAGAACTCATAAAAATTAATGAATTATTAAAATAAACATCATTTAAAGAAGAATCTTTTATGTGTCCATTCTTTATAATATCACAAAGTACTTTAAAAACATCTTTAGAAGCACACTCTATATTATCAAATAAAATAAAACTATTAGAAAAAAGCCTAATATCATTAAATAAAATCTTATTATTTAAAAACTTATTTAATCCATTATAACCTCTATACTCATTCATATTAACTTTAATAAAATGAATATTAAAGTGTTTAGAAATAACATAAGGTATAAAACTTTTACCAGTACCCCTACCACCAACAAATAAAAATGAATATAATCCCCTATTACTATGATAATTCTTAAAGAAAGATGAAAAATAATTAGTAACACTATCATCTATAGAATAACTATTCATATATTTAATAAACTTATTAGAATTAAACTTATAATTAAGATTCTTACCAGTCTTTTCTCTAATAACATCATTAATAATCCCCTTAGTTAAAGTATTCTTCTTTAATTTAAATTCAAATAATAACTTATTTAAACTAGTAATAATACTATACTCATTTAATCTATACTTGCTAGCCCTTTTAAAATCATTATTCTTAATAGCATTATCTTTTAATTCTCTCACCTTAGAAAGTTTATCTTTTAGTGATTTAACCTTAGTATCGTAAGAGTTTAAAAAGATCGAGGCACGTGTTGAAGCAAGGTCTAAAACATCTATTGATTTATCAGGGTTAACTCCATTAGGGATATATAAGGATGTCATATTAACAATATAGTTTAAAGAAGACTTAGGAATATTAATGTTGTGGTAACTAGAGTAAATACTCCTTAAATTATATAAAACAGATAAAGTTTCATCTTTAGTTAATTCTCTAACATTAACAACTTGAAACCTTCTGTTTAATGCAGAATCCTTCATAATAGACTCTTCATACTCATAAGTTGTAGTTGCTCCTATCATCTTAATAGAAGAGCGAGCAAGAAAAGGTTTTAAAATATTACCCGCGTCAATCGCTCCTTCCGCTCCACCTGCATGAACAATGGTGTGAACCTCATCTATAAAAAGTATTACCTTAGCATTAGATGCTTCTTTAAGAATCTTATTAAACCTTTCTTCAAACTCACCCCTATACTTAGTACCAGCAACTAAGGAATATATAGGAATGCTAAATACTGTATAAGAAGATAAACTGTTAGGACAATCTCTGCTCACAATTCTTCTAGCAACCTCCTCAACAATTGCAGTCTTACCAGTACCAGCCTTACCAACAAGTAAAGGATTACTTTTATTTTTCATACAAAGTATTTCAAAAACATTTTTTATTTCATCTTCTCTAAAATATACTGGATCATATTCAAAAGATTTGCTGTTCATATTAATACCAAAAGTAGAAAGTAAATTAAATGAAGGTTTATTATAAGTAATTCTTTTAAAAGAAGAATAAAGCTTTTTAAGATTTACTCCCATAGAAATAAGAAGCTCTGTACCTACTCCATCATTTTGTGATATTAAAGAAGAAAAAATTATTGAAGGATAAATAACATCTTTCTTGTCACTAGCATCATACATAGCACTTGAAATAACCCTTTTAAGTAAAGGCGTATACATATAAAATTGTGCTTTCTTCTTGCATTTAGGAAAAATCTTTAATAAATTTTCTTTATAATTATCATAATAAATATTAAACCCATTTAAACTCTTACACACACTAGAATTACTATCCTTTAGAAAAGCTAAAACTAAATGCTCTGTTCCAATATATGGATGATTTAAACTATCCATTTCCTTCTTTGCATTTAATAAAAGCTCTTGACTACTTAAGCTAAATTTAGCGAACATAAAAACCATCTCCTAAAAACAATTTTAAAGATGGTTAATAATTATATCAATTAAAATAAGTCCCAAAATTGCGACAAAAATTTATACTTTTATATACTTTCACCCTTATATTTCTTGTGTTTAAAGGAAAAAAAAGAAGCACTCAGGCTTCTAAATTAACACAAGAATTGTAAATATTACAAGAAGTATTATTAGCATTTCTAAAGCATACTTCCAAACTAGCTTAAACCATTTTTTGTATGGAACATTTAAATATGCTAAACTTGCAAGTAATACAACACTTGTTGGTGCAATAATTGCACTTAATCCATAAATAGATTGGAATACAATCCAAATTACAGAATAAACTGTCTTATCAGATACAATACTTACTAAGTAAGGTATAGCACTATTAAATACATATAGTGGATCAGCATTGAATACACTTGAAAGTATTGCAACTAAACTAGATGTAAATACATTAAATCCTTTAGTCATACCAAGTATAGCTTTATATAAAGTTAATTGGAATGGATGATATACACTGATTACTAAACCAGTGTAGATAAGAAGAACAATTACTGCAGGTCCTAAAGCATTTTTAGCACCTTTAATACCATCTTCTAGAACATTATCAAATGAAACTTTATATGCAATTGCAAGAATTAAAGTAGCAACTGCTATAACAACAGTATAACTTGTTAAAGTCCAGTTACCAAAAGCAGTTACAGTTCCTAAAATCTTAGAGAATATAGGGAAACCAAATAACTTAAATCCAGTAACAGCAGTAGTAGCATCATCAAATGCACTATTATTGAATGCTCCATTCCAAGAAATGAATGCAAGAATCATAATAACAAACATTATTAGTGAAACTATTCTTAAAGGCCATACGTTAACCTTCTTGCTATCTGCCTTCTTAACTTCTTCTGGAATATAATACTTAGAATCAGCAGCACTAAGTTTTTCCATCTTATTCTTCTTAATATAAAGAAGAGTATTGAATATTAATAGTGCAAGACCAATTACTAAAATTATAATTCTAGGAACAAGTGCACTTCCCATACCTAATGATAGGTATTGAGATAAAATACTTACATTGTTATAAGCATAAGTTGTTCCCATAAGACCAACACTAACTGATCCTACTGTTGCAAGTAAAGCAACAACTTTGTCATAGCCAAGCATAAGAATAATGCTTATTACAAATGGAAAAGCTAAGAATAAAGCATATTGAATTCCACATGTACTTGTAAGTACAGCTATAACAATCATAATTACAGATAAGAATAATTTTTTATGATCTTTAAACTTATTTGTAATCTTATCAAGTAACACTCTATAAGCACTGATATGATTAAGTACTCCATAGAATGCACCAACTACTAGGACATAAAGTGCAATATATCCGAAATACTGCATAGCAACAACAGGATAACTGAATATATCAAATAGTCCCATTTGAACACGTCCCTGATTAACAAAACTAGTTTGATAATAAGCTGCAGGGAATATCCAACTTAATAGTAAAAATACACCTAGACAAATTAAGACAACCTTAATCGCATTATGTTTTTTCATAAAATTCTCCTCCCATAATAATTATATATGTTAAACTCTTTATTTACAAGCATTTTAAGTGAAAATTATGTGAAAAAAGGCACCTAGTCCTTCAAACTTGCAATAGAAACAACATACACTCCATTATCTAATCTATAAGACATATCTTCTCCAGTTAAAACCATTAAGAACTTAGGTTCTCCAAGCTTTGATGTGTCAATCTTATCTCTTAACTTAAGTAAATTACTAGCTGCTTCATTTATTTTTTCTCCACCGAGTTTTATTTCAATTGCACCCCAATCTCCATTTTGAAGCTCTAAAATTGCATCACATTCTAAATCAGTTTCATCTCTGTAATATGATATCATAGCACCAAGTCTTTCAGCATAAACTTTTAAATCTCTTATACATAAACTTTCAAATAGAAGTCCAAGAGTATTTAAATCACCCATAAGAGAATTATGATTAGCACCAAGTGAAGCAACTGCAAGAGAAGGATCAACTATCTGTAATTTTTCTTTAATTCTAATAGCAACTTTAGAACGTATCTTACCATTCCAAGCAGGAACATTATCAACAATGTATAAACGTTTAAGAAGTGATATATAATTTTCAAGAGTTTCTCTTGAAATAGTATCATCATTAGATTTAACATCATCATAAATAGTTGAAATATTAACAGGAGAAGAAATATTACGTGAAATAGATCTTAAGATTCTTTTTAACCTATCAGGATCAACTCTTACTTGACCATCTTCTTCAATTTCTTCTTTTGAAAGTCTATCAATATAAGCATTAACAACATCATTCGAGTTAATATTTTTGTTAGCGATAACCTCAGGCCAACCACCTCTAATAATAATATCAATAAGACTTTCAAAAGTAAGATTATTTCTATCTTCAACAGAAACATCACTTTTATTAAATAAATCTGATAAACTAACTTTACCAGTAGACTCATTAGATTCACATAAAGACATAGGTCTCATTGTAACACTAGCAATTCTACCAGTCCCAGAATGCATAGTAACATTATAAGTATAAGTACCATCTTCATTTTTCTTACGAGGTCTAGCAGAACCAGCAATAATATATTGACCTAATAATCCAGTTTTATCAACATCATTTCTAATAGCATCCCAAACAATAGGATACATTTGCCATTCATCAATTAATAAAGGCTTTTCTCCTAAAAGAAATAAAGAAGGTTTAGTCTCATTAATATTATCATATTCTTTCTTCCTATCAACATCTTGAAACTCTGTAGTTGTTTTAACATGTCTTTTAGCAGTAGTAGATTTACCACACCACTTACATCCCTCAATATAAATGCAGCCAACAGATTTCATCTTTTCTTCTAACTCTTCATCCATAATTCTAGGTAAATATTTATCCATACAGAATCACTCTCCTGCATTATTTATACCATTAAAAATAAAAGAAGTCAATTAAAACTCTTAAAAAAAAGTTCAAGCTAACTCTTAAAAAAAAGTTCACACTAACTCTTAAAAAAAAGTTCAATTTAAAAACTATTTACTATTTATTAATGCCTAACTTATCTATATCTTCTTTATTTAATTTAGTAACTTTAATAATTATATCTGTATCAATATTTTCTTTAATCATTCTTCTAGCTATTTCATAAGTATTATTTTTTTCTATATTCTCTTTTATTGTTTCTTCAATCATCATTTCTTTCTCAGTCATATAGTCATCTATTTCGGAAATATCACCATCTTTTCTTTCTTTTTCTATTCCTTTTATAGACTTTGGTGGAGTTGGTAACTTTTCAGGTGGTAAATTACCATTTTTTATTATTGCATCACGCACATTTTTACCAATATCATAATGAATAGTGTTGGCATCAGCTTCACTAATATTATTTTGCTTTCTTAACTGTGCCTCTGTTTGTGATATTCTAAATATATTAGCTCCCAATTCTTCACTTCCCATATTATCCAAGATGTCTTCTCTATATCTTAACTTCTTTCTTTTAAATATAGCATTAGCATCTTCTCCATTGTAAAGACCCCTATATCCTGAATTAGTAAATTCATCTAATTTCTTAACGTCTTTTAATCTTGCAATAGCATAAAGAAGTTTATTACCCTCTTTAGTCTTCTTCCTTCTAAAAAGTCTTTTATTTTCTTCACTTAATCTTTCATACTCTTCCTCAGTTATCTCTTGTTTTCTAGTTTGAACTGCAAAATAGTTCTGAGCATCTGCTATTACTTTCCTTCTTGGATCTCCATTCATAGCAATTAAATAAAATGCATAACGAGAAAGTTTATAATCTTTTACTTTTATCTTTGCATTATTACCTACTTCCAACACATTGATGCTAGCATCAAATGAAGAACTAAAAGTAATTGAAAGATGGAAAAAATTATCTGATAAAGATAAATCAAAAGTAGAAGGATATATTGATGTTCTAAATGATAAATAAAAAATTAAAACACTCTAAAAATGTAAATTATCGACATAAATTAGCATAGTAAATGTTAAATTATGTCGATAACTATGGTATTTACCCAAAATAAAACTTATCCACATAATTTGTGAATAAGTATTTTTTAATATAATTTAGCTCCTGCTGGAATATCATTATCAATAACAAGTAGATGAAGTCTTTCTTCTCCATCTTCTTCATGAACTGCAGAAAGAAGCATACCACATGAATCAATTCCCATCATCTTTTTAGGAGCAAGATTTGTAATAGCAACTAAAATTTTACCTATTAACTCTTCTGGTTTATAGTAAGCACTAATACCACTAAGAATTGTTCTGTCTTTTCCTGTTCCGTCATCTAAAGTAAACTGAAGAAGTTTCTTACTCTTAGGAACATTTATACAGTCTTTAACTTTAACCGCTCTAAAATCACATGAACTAAAGTTATCAAAAGGAACATAATCTTTAAATAAAGATTCAATCTTTACCTTAGAAAAATCAGTTTTCTTAAGTAAACTATAATTATTAGATGAATCACTATTACTTGATACATTTACATGATTTGGTGTATTAGGACGCATAAGTGGGAATAAAACAACATCTCTTACAGAATCAGCATCATATATAAGCATCATTAATCTATCAATTCCAAAGCCAAGACCACTTATAGGAGGCATACCTTGTTCCATAGCAAGCAAGTAATCCTCATCTAAGTCCATAGTCTCATCATCGCCCTCTGCCTTAGCCTTTAACTGATTTTCAAAATTTTCTCTTTGAATAGCAGGATTAGTAAGCTCTGAATATGCGTTACATGTCTCAAGCCCGCATATAACAACTTGGAATACATCAACAACATTTTTATTTTCATCATTACGCCTTGCAAGTGGCTTTAAAACAGCAGGATAATTGTAAATAATAGTAGGTTCAATAATATTCGCTCTTATTGTCTTCTTATAAACAAAATCAATAACCTGACTAACGCTCTTATATTCATCTAAATCAGATAAAGTAAATAAGCCTTTCTTAACGATTTTATCTTTTAATTCATTAACATCAGTAATAGAAAGAAAATCAAAACCTAAAATCTCATTTAACTTATCAACATAATTTATACGAGGCCATTCTTCCTTGCCGAAATCAAGTTCATGTCCCTGGAAAGTAATCTTAGTAGATCCAGTTAAATACTTAACCGCTTCTCTCATAAATTCTTTATAAAACTTAATATTATCTTCAAAATTCCAGTATGCAGCATACCACTCTACTTGAGTAAACTCTTGTAAGTGTTGTGGGTCCATTCCCTCATTTCTGAAGCATTTAGCAACTTCGTAAACTTTGTCATAACCCCCTGCAATACATTCCTTTAAATATATCTCAGGAGCAATTCTTAAATTACAATCAATATTTAATGCATTATGATGAGTAAAGAATGGTTTAGCAGAAGCACCACTAACAGCAGTCTGTATAATAGGTGTTTCAACCTCTAAGAAACCATGCCCATCTAAAAACTCTCTTAAGAAATGATAAAACTTAGATCTACCTAAAAATATCTTTCTAGAATCTTCATTCATTATTAAATCTGTATATCTTTCACGATATTTAGTTTCAATATCAGTTAAACCATGGAACTTTTCAGGAAGAGTTCTTAAAGCTTTACCTAAAAACTTAAATGATTTAACTCTAACTGTTTTCTCACCAGTTTGAGTTGTAAAAGTATCTCCTGTAACACCAATAAAATCTCCAACATCAATAAGCTTCTTAAAGAAATCGTAATCTTTTTCTCCGAGCTCATCAATTCTAAACTCTATTTGCATAGATCCTTCTAAATCTCTAATTCTTGCAAAAGAAAGCTTACCCATCTTTCTCATAAATACAAGTCTGCCTGCAATACTCACATCTTTTGTATCATCAGGTAATAAAGCTGCTTCCTTTAAAGTATGAGTTCTTTTAAAACTATCTGGATAAGGATTACAAACTTTACTTATCTCCTCTAACTTTTCTCTTCTAACTCTTTCTTGTTCACTTAATTCTCTCATTCTTCTTCACTCCTTAAACTAATAACTTTTGTCTTTCCAATTAAATCACTTAAACTTCTACTATCTTTTCTAAAAGATATCATAAGAGCACATATCATAATATAAATAAATTGTACGCATGATGTAATAGTAGAACCTACACCATATACATCTTTACCTATTAAAAGAAATACACTTATTAATATACTAGATAAAATACTGTTATTAAAAAGTTCTCTTAAAACTAAATTATTCATATCAAGTGTGTCTTTATCTTTAGACTTCATTTTAATTTTCATTACTCTCTTACCAAGAGTTTGCCCATTATTATAATACTGAAAAACTATAAAATATAAAACATAAACTATAATAGAAAGTATTGAACTAACTCCAGTCTCTCTTGATAAATCATAATTAATATCCATATACTGATTTAAATAAGTAATAGCATCTATCTTACCTTTCTGATAATTTTCTGCTATTGTATTTGCTTCTTTACTTAACTTTTCATAATTCTTAGAACTTGTAAAAGGAAGTGAAAGAAGACCAGATACAAAACTTATTAAAATAATATCAATAATATAAGCACTAAATCTTTCAACTAAATAAGCATTTCTATTCATGATTTAACTCCTCCTCATATAAATTTAATATATCTAGTATATCACAAGAAGATGTAGTTTGAAAAATTTTCTTCTTAATTTCATTAGAACCAGGTATACCTTTTAAATACCATGCTATATGGCTTCTAATCTCAAGGGAAGCGTTCTTATCATTTTTAAACTCAAGTAGATATCCTAAATGCCTCTTACACATTTCTATTCTTTCTTCAAAGCTAGGTGCTTCATAACTTTTGCCACTTAAATAGAGCAAACTATTTTTTATAAGCCAAGGATTACCAAGAAGACCTCTTCCAATCATAACAGCATCACAACCTGTAAAGTCCATCATTTTCTTAACGTCTTCTGGTGTTTTAACATCACCATTTCCAATAACAGGAATATTAACACTTTCCTTAACTTCTTTTATAACGTTCCAGTCTGCCCTGCCGGAATAGCCTTGACTTCTAGTTCTTCCATGAACTGCTATTGCAGATGCTCCAGCTTTCTCACATACTTTGGCAACATCAACTGCATTAATATGATCTTTGTCCCAGCCACTTCTAATTTTAACAGTAATAGGACACGGAACAGAGTAAACAACAGATCTAACTATCTCATATATTTTTTGAGGATTTTTTAAAAGAGCTGCTCCCGCTTGAGCCCTCAATGCAACCTTAGGAACAGGGCAACCCATATTGATATCAATAATATCAGGATGCATATTTTCATAAATAAATTTAGCAGCACTTACAAAGCTTTCTTTATCACTACCAAAAATCTGCTGAGCTAAAGGCCTTTCTTCATCTGTCATATAAAGCATATCAATAGTCTTTTGATTACCATAACTTATCGCCTTATCAGAAACCATCTCAGCATAAATAAGTCCACATCCCATCTCTTTGCATATTCTTCTATAAGCACTATTACCAATACCAGCCATAGGAGCCATAACAATAGGATTATCAATTGTAACATTTCCAATATTCCATTTCATAAAATCACACTCAAAAACAAACATATTATACAGAAAAAAAGAAAAAGTATCAACTACTTTTCCTTTAATTCATCCCTAATTTCTTCTAAAAGTTTAACTTCAGCACTTTTTGCAAGCGTTTTATCTTCCTTCTTATGCCCAATACTTGCAAGTCTATTAAAGAACTTAAGTAAAATAAATAAAACAAATGCCATTAAAAAGAAATTAATAACAGAAGTAATAAAATCTCCTATTAAAATCTTTTGTCCTCCATAAATATTGATGCTACCTCCAAACTTAGCACCACCAATACCATTAATTAAAGGATTAATAATATCTTTAGTAAGTGCAGTAACAACATCAGAAAAAGCAGCACCAATAATAACACCAATTGCCATATCCATTACATTACCCTTTAAAGCAAAAGCTTTAAATTCATCGAAGAATCCTTTACCCTTTTCTTCAAACTTTTTAATTTGATCTTTCTTATCCATACTTCTCCTCCATTAATATTAAATTAATTATCCAATAAGAACAAAAATAATTAATAAATAAATTTATTAATCACTTAGAAGTCCTCACGGACTTCTTTTTCTACTTCACAGAACCCTAATGGTTTCTCCATAGACCAGTACCGGAT
>ONQM01000028.1 GCA_900319955.1 uncultured Eubacteriales bacterium
TTGGGCTAATGTATCCAAGTGATTATTTATATGCAACGTCAGGATCATCAAGCGTAAGTAGAACAACATGTTTAAGCACTTCTGCATATAGTAGTAACAGTAATTGGTATGCATCAGGAGGGGGACCATGTGCACAGAATGATTATTTATTTGATAGTAGTCATTGGCAGTGGACCATAACCCCTTACTCGGGCGACTCCTACTTCGTGTTCCTCGTCCGCGGCTACGGCTACGTGAGCAACGGCAGTGCGTACTACACGGACAGCAACTACGGAGTTCGCCCAGCAGTCTTCCTGAAGTCCTCAATCTCAATATCTGGAGGCTCAGGAACAGCATCTGATCCATACACCTTGGGAGATACTGGAAGTAGTACTAAAGAAGATGACAATACTACTCATAGTGTAGATTTAAAAAGTAGTATACAGTATATTAAATCATATAAAGAGGAAGATGGTAAGAAGATACCACAATATGCATATAAAGATAGTAAATCATTAGAGCCTGCTGGTACCGTTGATGTTTATATTAATAATACATTAGTTGCTTCTAACGTATCAGAGTATCATGGAGAGTTTAAAAAGGGTACTAAGTATGAATTTAAAGTAAATAAGTCTGAGTCACCTTATACATATGCAGGAGTATCTTCTGGCGTTCTTTCAGGAACAGTAGGATCAAAAAATATAGTTACTAAATTAAAATATAGATATAACAGATGTAAGATAACTTATGATCCTAATGGTGGTAAGTTTACAAATAATGTTAATACAACTGTTCAGTATATGAAGTATGGAGATACAACACATGCTGAAAATGATACATTAAGAAATGCAAATGGAGGACATTTTGCAGCAGTACGTTCTGGATATACACCAAAGTCTGGAGCAGAATGGAAATGCTCGGGAAAACAATAGCATTAAAAGTTAATTGGGTAGCAGATTAATATTAAAGTGGCTATGTAAGGGCCACTTTAATTGCATAATAAGTGAGGTGTATTAATTTTAATAACAAGACAAAATATTATGCTATGGAGTATAATTGATAGCTTTCTAATAATATTTTTCATATATTTAATAATAAAGTATGTAAATAAAAATAACTATAAATATATAACTATATGTCATCAGCTGGATGGGTATCTACAACACTTAATTATATATGGCCTTTTATATTTGTAGTTTTATCATTTATTCCACTTTATAATAATGACATAAAAAGAAAAACACCTATATGGCAATATATAATTTATATTATTCTTTTAATTTATTCTGTAAATCAAGAACAAATGTGTATGATTGTATTATGATTTAATGTTTTATATTTGATATATAGTTTAGTTAATAATAAAAAATTGAATATATACAATTTAGTTTGTATTTTACTTTCTTTAGCTAGTTTACTATTTATAATTACTTGTCCTGGTAATCAAACAAGAACAATGCTTTATGAACAAGCTGTATATCCTAATTTTAATAAATTAAATTTATTTGATAAGATTTATTTAGGCATTATTCCAACATTTGAAAATTTAATTAATAATAAAATAGTTATACTTATATTTATTATATTATTATCTATAGCAGCATATAAGTATGGAAAAAATAATTTATCAAAAGTAGTAAGTTTAATTAATGTAATATTTATTTTATCAATAACAATATTTAAAAATGAATTTATAAATATGTTTCCATTTACTAAAAAATTATTCACAGTTTTTAAATATAATGGTATACCAAACTTTAATATAATTCCATTTATTATTTGTATAATTATTTATAATAAATATTATTTATATGCTTATAGTTACATTTAAAAAGAATTTGCTTCTTTTGTTTATTTATGAGTTTAATAATTTTATCTATAGAGTTACTTTATAAATTATATAATGATAAAAAGTTAAATGTAAAAAATAAAAATTTATTATGTGCAATTATATTCTTTATATCGATTTCTAATTATATAAATGAATTTATTAATATATTTTTTAGACAATTTTTTTAGTTTTTCTGCTTTAAAATATTAATGGTGATAAGCATGAAAGTAAAAATATTTGATTGTGAAGATGAACTTGATTTAGAAGATGATATTAATACATTTTTAAGTGATAAAGAAATTGTTATGAGAGATATTAAATTTTCTGTTAGTTCATGTATTTATGGAGAAGAGCAGATATATTGTTTTAGTGCGCTTATTGTATATTGTTATAAAAATATGGTATAATACTCTTTACGTAGAAGTGGAAGTGGTAGAGTGAAGAAAAATAAAAAAAAAGATAAAGTAATGAAAAAAAGTAATTTTATGCAAGGAGCTTTTGTTGCAACTTTAGGTATTGTAATTACTAAAATACTTGGAGTTTTATATGTAATTCCCTTTTATGCAATAATAGGTGAAAAGGGAGGAGCTCTTTATGGATATGCATATACATTTTATTTAATATTTATGGCACTTTCTACTGCAGGTATTCCTCTTGCAATAAGTAAACTAACAAGTGAATATCAAACTCTTGGTTATTATGATGCTAAAAAGCATGCATTTAATATTGCAAGAATAATTGCAGCAGTACTAGGTGCAATATGTTTTATAATATTATTTGTTTTTGCACCTGATCTTGCTCGAGCAATACTTGGAGATTTAAAAGGTGGAAATACAATTAGTGATGTTGCTTTTGTAATTCGTGTTATTTCAACTGCAATTATTATTGTACCAACACTTAGTGTTTATAGAGGATTCTTTGAGGGACATAAATATATAACCCCTACTGCAATATCACAAGTATTGGAACAAGTTGTAAGAGTTTGTATAATTGTTATTGGATCATACATGGTTCTAAAAGTCTTTAATGGAGGACTTACTAATGCTGTTGGAGTTGCAGTTTTTGCAGCAACTGCAGGATCTATTGCATCATACTTCTATCTTTTATTTAAAAAGAAAAAGAATAATGAGCTTTTTGAAATAGAAGAGAAGAAAAATAAAGAACCATATATAAGTACAAAAGCAATATTTAAAAAATTAGTAATTTATGCTTTTCCACTTATAATGATTGACATATTTAAATCACTTTATAGTTTAGTAGATACAGTAACCGTTGTAAGAACATTAGGGCCAATTTATGGAACAAAAAATGCAGAAAGTATTATGAGTATTTTATCTACTTGGGCTGCTAAATTTAATATGATTATAGTATCTGTTGGAAGTGGAATGATAGTTAGTTTAACACCAAACATAACATCAAGTTTAGTCATAGGTGATTTAGATGATGTTAGGGAAAAGATTAATCAAAGCATGCAAGTACTTGGAATATTAATAATACCAATGACAGTTGGACTTTCTTTCTTATCTCAACCTGTTTATACATTGTTTTATGGAAAATCTCACTTTGGTCCAGCAGTCTTTAGTTTTAATATTTATGCTGCATTATTTTTATCATTCTTTACTGTTATGATTACAGTAACACAAGTATTAAAAAACTATAAAACAGTATTTATATCACTATTTAGTGGAGTAATATTAAAATCAGTTTTAAATATTCCTTTAATGCATTTATTTAATAAATTAGGCGAAGCATATTATGGATGTATAATTGCAACAATAATAGGATATTTAGCTTCATTTATCATTTGTTTAATATCTCTTCATGTAACATATAAAGTTAATTACAAAGATACATTTATACAATTAATTAAAATTATAATTGGAACAATTATTATGGTTCTATCACTTATGATTGTTAAACTTATTGTGCCAATATCAAGTAATTCTAGAGTATTAAATTTAGCAATAATAATTATTTATACATTAATTGGTATAATAGTATATTACATATATGCATCAAAAACAGGACTAATAAACCACGTATTAAGCTCTAACTTTACTTCAAAAATAAAAAGGAGGCTTAAGCGTGAAAAAGCAAAATAGCTTTTTAAATTTTCGTATTTTTATACCAACTTTTTTAGCAGCAGGAGCGGTTACATCACTAGTTTTTAAAAATAATCCTTTTGATGGGAATATTGCAAAAGGCTATAAAACAGATGTTAAAACAATTAAATATACACCTGAAAAAAATGAAATTAAAAGTTATACAAATACTTTTTATTTACCAGAAGATATGCAAGATGTAAGACTAGAAGTTGGTAATATAGTAAAAACATCTTATAGTAAAAGTTATAAGTATGACATTAAATCTAAAAAGTTAAATGAATTAATTGATTATGTAAGAAATTCTAATTTAGATGCTTTAGAGAAAAAATATGATATAAAAAATGTTGGAAGTGAAAGTATTAAACTTGTATATCCAGAAAATATTGATTATGAATCATATAAAAATGTATTATCAAGGGATGGATATATAACACTTCTTTCTATTATAACAGGTGTATCAACAGGACTTTTTGCTTGTGCATTAGAGTATAATCCTGATAAGAAAAAGATTAAGAAATAATTACTTCTTAACCTTTTCTTTTGGTTTATTAGTCAAATTTTCTTTTAAATACATCTCATATGCTATATTTGTATAAAGTTCCATAGGACTTACATTGCTTAAATCACTAAATAATTCTTTTATTTTCCATACTTCTAAATTAGTTATTTCTGCAATTTTTTCTATAAGCATATTATGTTTTTCTTTATTATTCATGCCTTTTCCTCCCTTTTTTAGTTCATTATTTTATCATTAACATCTTTGTGTGTCAAATTATACATTTTATCATATTTATATATGAGGAGAAAAGATATGTATAATAATATGCCAAATATACCAAATATGCCATTTCAACCTTTTAAAGAAGAAAATGCATACTTAAAAAAAGAACTTGATAGTATTTATAATAAACTTATTGATATTGAAAAACTTCTTTCGAATATAAATAATAAAAATGATAACAATTCAAAGGGAATATATATGCTATAAGGATTAAATATAGTACTTGATGCACTATATTTTTTCATTATAATATTCTATAAGGTCTTTTTTTTTTTACCTAAAATGGTTATAATAAGAAGGAGGAGAATTAATATGTATAAACTTGAGATAATTGATAGAAAAACATTTGATAACTTTAATAGTAAAAATATTGCACATTTTATGCAATCATCAACTTTTGGTGATATAAAAAAAGAGCATGGTTTTATTCCAATGCTCACAGGACTATATAAAGATAAAAAATTGATAGCAACTGCATTAGTTTTAAAGAAAAAATTAAAATTAGGACTATCATACTTTTATATACCAAGAGGATATAATTTGAATTACAAAAATAAAGAAGAAATAGAAGAATATACAAAAGAAATAAAGAAAATGGCAAAAAGAGAAAAAGCAGTATTTGTAACAATAGATCCTCCTATTGAACTTGAAAAATTAGATATAAATGGAAATGTAGTAGAAGACTTAAATCATGATTTTGTTGACTACTTACAAAGTCTTGGATATAAGCACAAGGGTTACAACTATTTCTTTGAAAATAGAGAACCTAGATATACATTCAATTTAAAATTAGATAAACCATATGATGAAATAATAAAAAATATGCATTCAACAATAAGAAATATATATAATAGAGGAAATCCTTTTAATGTAATAATAGATAAAGATAAAGATGATGAGTTAAAGGACTTCTATTTTCTAATGACAGAAACTGCAAAAAGGCAAAATATAATACCTTTTACATATAAGTATTATGAAAAATTTTATAAATTATTTAAAGAAAATAATAATTCAGATTTATATATGGTATATGTAGATATTAAAAATTTAAAGGAAATATATAAAAATAAAATAGATAAAATAAAAAGTGATATAGAAAAAAGTGAAAAGAAAAATAAAGAAGGACAAGTAAAAGAGTTAAACAATCAATTAAAAAAAGCACTAAAAGAACAAAATGAAATAAAAGATATGAAAGATGTGGTTGTACCTCTTTCAGGATATATAACAGTAAAATATGGTGATGAAGTATGGGTGGTTCATGGAGGAAATGCAAATTATTTAAGAACAATAGATGCGGCATATCTTGCATACTTTAGAATGATTAAAGATGCATATGATGATGGATATAAATCAATAGATTTTTTTGGAACAATTGGGAAAGAAGATAAGAAAAATCCAGAATATGGTATACATCTTTTCAAAAAAAGACTTGGAGGAGATTATATAGAGTTTATTGGAGAATTTGATTTAGTTATAAATAGGCCAATGCATTTTATATATAATTATTTAATACCAATATATAGAAAAATATTAAAAAAGAAAATAGGAAAGGAACTTAAAGATGGAGCTTAGAGAAATAGATGAGAATGAATTTAAAAAAATAGCAGATAAAAGCCCTGAGATATCTTTTCATCAAACTAAAGAATGGGGAGCATTAAAAGAAGAAAATGGATGGAAAAGATATTTTGTTGCATTTGGTGATAATGCATGTGCAATGCTTCTTGCAAAGAAAGTACCTATTATAAATAAATATATGTTTTATTCTCCTCGTGGCTTTTTAATTGATTATAATGATGAAAAACTTTTAAAAAAATTTACTGAAGGAGTTAAAAAGTTTGCAAAAGATAGAGGTGGAATTTTTATAAAAATAGATCCATATGTTCCTTATGTAGAAAGGGATAATGATGGATGTATTGTTGAATCTGGATATAACAATAAAAAAGCACATGAAAATTTAGTAAATTTAGGTTATAGACATTTTGGATTTAACATTATGCAAGAGTCTTTACAACCTAGATGGATGTTTGTTGTTAATACTGATAGATCAATAGAAGAAATAAATAGTGAAATGGAATCAAAAACAAGACAGATACTTAGGAAAAATGAAAGATCTGGTATACATGTGCATGAAATTAAACATGATGAGTTGAAAGATTTCAAAGAAATAATGCAAGAAACTGCAGATAGAAGAGAGTTTATTGATAGACCTTTTAGTTATTATGAAAATATGTGGAAACATTTGCATGATAGTGGTATTTTAAAAATTATGATTGCAGATATTGATTTTCAAGAATATAAGAAAAATACTACAAATGAATTAAATGAAGTAGAAAAAGAATTAAATATAAGAAAAGAGAAATTTGATAAAAAAGAATTAAAAATGAACAAAAGAAAGTTTGATGCTAGATGCAAACAAGATGAAGAAACTATTAAGAGATTAAAAGAAGAACTTAATAAAATAGAAGATTATATAAAAACGTATGGTAATAAGAAAAAATTAGGTGGAATACTATTTCTTGTTTATGGAAATGAAGTATTATCACTATATGGGGGAAGTATAGAATCTCTTATGCAGTTTAAATCAGCATATAGTATTCATTATGCTGGTGTAAAATATGCTCAAGAACATCATTATAAAAGATATAATTTTTATGGTATAACTGGTAATTTTGACAAATCAAATCCACTTTATGGTTTATTTTTATTTAAAAAAAGTTTTGGAGGTCATGTTGTCGAACTAATAGGTGAATATGATTTAGTAATTAATAAACCTCTTTATGACCTTTATAAAATATCATTTAAAATTTATCATGGAATTAAAAATTTAAAAGCAAAATAATAAGGAACTTAATTTATTTAAGTTCCTTTTGTAGTTTTTCAATTTTTTCATTTATTTCGCTACATTTTTCACTGAATTCTTGAAGCGAAATAGTTTTTTTCTTATATCTTTCATCAAGAATTTCATATGCTTTTTTTAAATTATCTAATTCTTTTTGTACATCTTCTTTATTTCTTTTTCCAAATATCATTATTCTATATCTCCCTTATTTTTAAACTGTAATATAATTGGTGTACCAGTAAAATCAAAACTTTCTCTTATTTTATTTTCTAAGTATCTTTCATAAGAAAAATGTACGAGTCCTTTATCATTTACTCTAAATGTAAATTTAGGAGGTTTTGTTCCAGTTTCACTTACGAAATATATTTTCAATCTTTTACCTTTATAAGTTGGAGGAATATTTAACATATATGCATCATTTATAACTTCATTAAGTAGGGAAGTTTTAATGGTCTTATTAATATTTTCTTTTACTTTTAGTACTTCAGGCATAAGAGTTTCGATTCTTGTTCCTTTAAGTGCTGATAAGAATATTACTGGTGCATATGGTGCAAACTGAAATTCTGTTCTTATTTTTTTTCTTGTTTCATTAATTGTTTTATCTTTTACTGTATCCCATTTATTAACAACAATTATTAATCCTTTACCTGCATCTATTGCATAACCTGCTATATGTTTATCATGCTCTTTAATACCTTCTTCAGCATTTAGTACAAGGAGACATATATCAGATCTATCAATTGCTCGCATAGAACGCATTAAGCTATATTTTTCAATGTTTTCATATATTCTTCCTTTTTTTCTCATACCAGCAGTATCAATTAAAACGAATTCTTCTTTATTATATTTTAAAACTGTATCAATTGAGTCTCTTGTAGTACCAGGAATATTTGATACTAAACTTCTTTCTTTACCAGTAAGTGCATTCATAAGGGAAGACTTACCAACATTGGGTCTTCCAATAATAGAAATTTTAAGTCTTTCATCTTCTTTTTCTTCATTTATATTAAAGTTCTCTGTTACTTCATCAAGTAAATCATTATAACCAGTATTGTGTATTGCACTTATAGGAATATATGTATCAAATCCAAGTTCATAAAAATCATATATGTTATTTTCTGTTTCTTTATTATCTACTTTATTAATTGCAACTACAATTTTTTTATTAGATCTTTTTAAGATTTTACTTATTTCTTTATCTCCTTCAGTTATTCCATCTTTTCCATCAACAATAAATATAACAACATCTGCTTCATCTATTGCAAGTAATGCTTGCATTTTAATTCTGTCATTAAATCCTATTTTTTCATCATCAATACCACCAGTATCAATTAAGTTAAAAGTTATTCCATTATGTTTTACTTTTTCATATATTCTATCTCTTGTAACACCAGGAGTGTCTTCAACAATAGAAATTCTTTTGCCAGCAATTTTATTAAAAAGTGTTGATTTACCAACATTTGGTCTTCCAACTAATGCAACTGTTTTCATAAAATTCCTCCTTTTTCTCTTATATTTTATCATTTGTTATATTATTTTACAAATAAAGCTCTATAAAAAAAATATAAATTATGTTAAACTATTATTTATGGGTGGTGTTTTAATGGGACTATTTAATAAAGTAAAGAAAATGTTTAGTAAACCTAAAGATAAAGAAGAAGAAAGAGTTGTAGAAAAATATGATGAAGGATTAAAAAAATCAAGAGAAGAGTTTGCATCTAAACTTTCAAATCTTTCAAAGAATCATGAAAAAATAGATGATGATTATTTTGATGAACTTGAAGAAATACTTATAATGGCTGATATTGGTGTTTCAACTGTTGAAGACTTTTTAGATAGATTAAGAAAAAGAGTTAAAAAGGAACATATTACTGATCCTGAACTATTAAAGGAAATTATTGTTGATGAACTATTTATTGTTTATGTAAATAATGATGTAATAGTAAATAAAATAAATTATAGTAATGATGGTCCAACTGTCATATTATTTGTTGGAGTAAATGGAGTAGGTAAAACAACAACTATTGCAAAACTTGCAAGTAAATTTAAAAAAGAGGGCAAGAAAGTTTTAATGGTTGGTGCAGATACATTTAGAGCAGGATCAGAAGAGCAGCTTAAGGATTGGTCTGATAAGATAGGTACATCTATTTATTATAGTGAGGGAGCTGATCCCGCATCAGTATGCTTTGATGGCGTTAAGAAAGCTAAAGATGAAGGCTTCGATATATGCTTAATTGATACTGCAGGGCGCTTACAAAACAAAACTAATTTAATGAATGAACTAAAAAAAATAAATAGTGTAATAAAAAAAATAATTACAGATGCACCACATGAAACTCTTTTAGTTATTGATGCTACAACTGGTCAAAATGGTATATCACAAGCTTTAGCATTTAAAGAAATAACAGATGTTACAGGAATTGTCCTAACAAAACTTGATGGTACTGCAAAAGGTGGAATAGTACTTGCAATAAAAGAAAAAACAGGTATTCCAGTTAAATATATTGGTCTTGGTGAAAAAGAAGATGATTTAGAAGTATTTGATATAGAAAAATATGTATATGGATTATTTAAAGATTTTTAGGAGTATGTATATGAAAAAAGAAAATAAGAAAAAGAGTGTATTAACACTTTATTTACAATTATTAGTTACAATTGTTGCGATTGTATTTGTAGTTTTATATTTTATTAATCATAAGTATATTAATTATTTAGAGATTACTTTAGGTATTGATTTCTTTATAATGGGAATAAATAATAAAAATTTTTATAAAAGGGAAAATGTAACTATTGTTTATTATATTTTTGCAGTAATTACAGTTGTTCTTGGAATAGTAGGCTTTATTAATGGATAATGTAGTTTATTACACAGAGCTTTATGATTATTATAAAGACTTATTAACAGATACACAAAAGAAATACTTTGAAGATTATTACTTTAAAAACTTATCTTTTAGTGAAATAAGTGATAAATATAATGTAAGTCGTAATGCTGTTTATAATGAAGTTAAATTTACTAAAAAGAATTTAGAAAAGTATGAGGCATCTCTTCATATAAAAAGTAAGACAGAAGAAATAGAAGCATTATTAGATGATAGCATTACTTCTAAGAAGATAATTGAAATAATAGAAAGATAATTTTATCTTTCTATTTTATTCCTCTATGTAAATTCCATCTAAGTTAGTTTTAATCTTAGATATTTTTCTAACTATTCTAAAACATACAATATAAGTTATAACAACATAAATTAAAAATAAATAAAACATATTTAAACTTTTAATACTTGTGTAATATTCAATTAATGAATCATATAAAGAATGTGAAAGTGTTGGAATAAATATGCTTAATAGTTTTAAAATATTCATTTTAATTTTTTTATCTTTATAGTCATAGTCTTTAGCAAGACCTAGGAAATATCCCATTATTACTGCATTACATGCATGTGATGGAACTGCAAATAAAGCTCTTACGATTCCAACAGTATAGTTACCGCTTGCTAGGTAACTTGAAACAACATAAGCTATGTTTTCAATGCATGCAAAACCAAGCCCTACAAAAACTGCATATACAATTGCATCATATCTATGATCAAACTCTCTATCATTATATGTATTAAAATATGTTACGCACCATTTACATATTTCTTCTGGGAAACCAACCCCACATATTGTGTAAATAAATATGATTTTAAAATTATTTATATAATCTGTATTAAAAAATAAATCTAGTCTTTCTTCTAAGAAGAGGGCAACTATTGTAGATAAAGCCCCATAAATAAAAAGTTTAGTAAGCATTTTTCTTGGCTCTTTATCTATATCTTTTTTATATACATAGATTAATAACAATATAACTGGTAATACTGATATATATAATAATAACCTCATACTTTTTACTCCTCTTACTCAATTATAGCATTATTTAAAAAATATCTGATAATAATTTTTAAACTTTACTTATATATTTGTCAAATGAATTATAATTTTTATTTAATAAAAAATATAGAAAATAAAATAAAAAAATGTTACAATTCATTTAGCAAGGAGGGTTAGTATGGTTGCATGTGTACTTGTTGAGCTTTCAAATAAAGCTCTTGATAAAATGTTTGATTATAACGTTCCAAAAGAACTTGAAGAAAAAGTGAAAATAGGCATTCGTGTAAAAGTTCCTTTTGGCATGCAAAAACTTGAAGGATTTATATTATCATTTAAAGATAAAAGCGACATAGAGCTTCGCGATATAGAAAGCATTGTAGATAATGATATAGTGCTTACTGATGATTTATTAAAACTTGGAAAAATAATGAAAGAAAAAACATATTCAAGTTTAATTTCATGTTATCAAACTATGCTACCTAAAGCTTTAAAAGCAAGTTATAAAACAAATATAAATATAAAATATGATAATTTTTATAAACTTAATAATGTAAATATTAATTTAACACAAAAAATGAAAGAAGTAGTTAAACTTTTTAATGATAAGGAATTAATTGATAAAAAAACAATATCAAATTACTATAGCAATGTAAAAAAGCTTGTGGATATTGGACTTTTAAAAGAAGTAAAAAAAGAACATTATAGACTTACATATGATAAAGTAACAGCAGAAAAACATAAATTAACAGATGAACAAGAAAAAGTATATAATGAATTTATTAGTACAGAAGATAATGTATATCTTTTGCATGGAGTTACAGGATCTGGTAAAACAGAAGTTTATATGGAAATAATAGACTACTTTTTAAAACAAGGGAAAACATCAATTATGTTAGTTCCAGAAATTAGTTTAACACCACAAATGGTAGAACGTTTTACAAAAAGATTTGGATCTGTTGTTGCAGCACTTCATTCTGCACTTTCAGAAGGAGAAAAGTATGATGAATGGAGAAGAATTGCAAGAGGAGAAGCTAAAATTGTAATAGGAGCTCGTTCAGCACTTTTTTGTCCACTTAAAAATATTGGAGTAATAATAATTGATGAAGAGCATAGTGATTCCTATATTCAAGATGACAAGAATCCTCATTACAGTGCAATAGATATGGCAATTGAACGTTCTAAAATAGTTAAAGCTAAAGTACTTTTAGGATCTGCAACACCAAGCCTTGAGTCATATGCAAGAGGTTTAAAGAAAGTTTATCATTTATTAACACTAAAAAACAGAGTAAATGGAAAAACTCTTCCAGTTGTAAAAATAATAGATATGAATTATGGAATAAGGACAGCGGTTGGATCTTTTTCGAGGGAACTTATAAATGCTTTAAATGAGAAATTAGAAAAAAATGAACAAGTAATACTTCTTCTTAACCGAAGAGGTTATTCAAGAGTTGTAACATGCAAAAATTGTGGATTTACATACAAGTGCCCAAACTGTGATATTGCACTTACATATCATAAATCAACTAATAATTTAAGATGTCATTACTGTGGGTTTGCAACAAAGGTTGATAATACGTGTCCAAAGTGTCATGAAAACGATTTGTCAAGTATTGGTGTTGGAACTGAAAAAGTAGAAGAAGAAATGAAGAAAATTTTTCCTAATGCAAAAGTATTAAGAATGGATTATGATACAACAACAAAAAAAGGATCACACAAGAAGATGCTTGATGATTTTAAAGAACATAAATACGATATACTTCTTGGTACACAAATAGTTGCAAAGGGGCTTGATTTTGAAAATGTAACTCTTGTTGGTATAATAAATGCAGATACATCACTTAACATACCAAATTATAGAAGCAGTGAAGAGACATTTTCACTTATAAGTCAAACTGCAGGAAGATGTGGGAGAGCGGATAAAGAAGGAGTTGTATACATACAAACATTTAATAAAGATCATTATGCAATTACTTATTCAAAGAAACATGATTATGTCGGATTTTATCATGAGGAAATGAATATAAGACGTAAACTTAAGTATCCACCATACTATTACATCTTATATATTAAAATATCTGGTAAAGATAATAGTTTAGTATATAATGAGTCTCTTAGAATAAAAAAATCTTTTATGAAATATTTAAAAGATGAAATACTTCTAGGACCAAGTACTGCAGGTAATTATAAAATAAATAATATATATCATTATGGAATTATAATTAAGTATAAAAGTGATATAAATATAAAAGAAGCATTAGATTTAATGAATAAGGCATATATTTCAAATAATAAGATAAAGATAGACATTATATTTAACCCTAGACACTTTTAGAAATAAAAGATATAATACTAGTAAGGTAGGGGAAGACGTATGGAAGTTAATAGTTTAAATAAAGTTTTACAAAGAGAAGATGTAAAAAAATATATAATTGCTTTAAAAGAAAAGTCATCATATTCTGATATAGAGGGAGAAAATAAAGATTTGTTTGGCAAAAAATATCTTTTATTTCTTTATATTGATGCTATTTTTAAATATTTAGTTATTATTGAAAATACTGAAAAAATAGATACATATTTAAATAATTTAAATATATTATTTGATAAAATGACAACGTATAATGATATTGAAAATGGTGTTTATACTTTAATTGCAAAGAGTGTTCAAAAAGAACTTGAAATAGGTGATATTAATAAGTCTTTATCACGTGATAAAATATTAAGATATATATATAATAAATATGTGGTTGAGGGGTACTTTTATTATGGATTTAGTAGTAACTACATAGAATTTATTAGAGACTATGGAATAAGAAAAGAAGGATTATCTATAGATGAAAATATAAAAAATATAAATAATATATTTATAAAACATAAAACTTCTCCTATATGTGAAAAAGAATCAAGTATAACGGATTCTTTTCAACTTTCTTTATATTTTTCATTTATTGGACCAGATTTTTTAGAAAAAATGAGTACAAATAATATTTTTAAGAATGGAAAGTATGATGATAGTTTTTACTATACAAAAGATATAAATACACTTTATAATAATATTGATATTTATGGAAAAGAAAAATTTTTAAGTTCTAATGAAGTAAATGAACTTAAAGAATCATTTAAATCATTATGGAATAAATTTTTTATTAATGATTCTCATCCATCTATCGCTCTTATTAAAAGAAATTCTTTAAATAAAAATTATTTAAAAGATATAGATGAAATAATTAATGACAAGAAAATAAAACTTATAAATGCAATAAGTATGATACTAGAACCTAGATATGTAAGTTATGATATAGATAGTGATATAACAAATTTTGATATTATTACTATACCATCATATAATGATTTAACAAAAAATAACATAGAACTTTTAGATGATAATAAAGAAAAAAATGAAGATGAAAATAAAAATGAATTAGGATTTGGTAAAGTACTTACATTTGTTGGAATTATCTTTATAACACTTGGAATAATTATTTTATTTATATATACTAGGAGGTAATTAAATGAAAATAATATTTATGGGAACACCTGAGTTTTCAGTAAATATTCTTGAAAGCTTAATAAACGAAAAATCATTTGATGTTTCACTTGTTGTAACTAAAAAAGATAGCATAGGTAAAAAAGGAAAAATTATAGAGTCTCCTGTCGCTCTTCTAGCACATAAATATGGTATATCTGTTTTAAAACTTGAAAGCTTTAAAGATGAACAAGAAAAAATAAAAAATCTTAAACCGGATTTGATAGTAACCGCTGCATATGGAAAAATACTTCCAGAATATATTTTAAATATTCCAAAATATGGGTGTATTAATGTACATGCAAGTCTTCTTCCTAAATATAGAGGATCAAATCCAATTGCATATGCTCTTAAAAATGGTGATAAAAAAACTGGTGTTACAATAATGTATATGGATAAAGGTATGGATACTGGAGATATCATTGAAGAAAAAGAAATAGAAATAGATGATACTGACAACTTAACGATACTTACAAATAAATTAAGCAATTTAGGAAGTAATATGATTGCAGGTGTTATAAAGAAAATAGAAACAGGAGAAAATAAAAGAATTAAGCAAGATGATGGGAAAGCAACATATACAAAGATGACTGAAAGAGAAGATGAGCATCTAAACTTTAATGATACTTCTCATAATGTATTTAATAAAGTAAGAAGCCTATCAGATAATCCAGCATGCTATGTAAACTATAATTGTGAACCTTTAAAAATATATGATGGATATATTCTTGATAAAAAAAGTAGTAAAACACCTGGTACAATAGAAGAAGTTTTAAAAAATGGAATAGGAGTATCAACAAAAGATAATATATATGTAATTACTTCATTAAAACCTTTTGGTAAAAAGAAAATGGATGCTAGAAGTTATATAAATGGATTAAGGGAAAATATTGTAGGAGGTCATTATGAATAGAAAGAGAAATAATAAATTAGATGAATATTTTAATGATAATCCTACTATGAAAAATATATTTTTTGTATTTTTTTATCTTATATTTTTTATAATAATAGGACTTATACTTAGAGCAGGAAACTCTAAGTCAACATGTTCTGAATTAAGAAGAGATAATACTGGACTAAATAAATCATATAGTCTTAATGAAATAAGCAATAAAAATTATCATTTTAATATAAATGAAGAAGTAAATGGAAGTGTTACTATATATGATGGTGATTTAAATGATGATAAAGCTTCATTTATAAAGAGTGGAAATCCATCACTCAACTATTATTATAATGATTACAAGTTTTATCTAAGAAACAATAATACATTAACTTATGAAGAAGTAGATAATCCTATATCTTTTTCTAAACTTATAACATCAAGCTCTATTAGTAATATGTTAATACATGGTACATATTTATCTTATACAAATTACTTTAATGGTGAAGAAAAAGACTTTAACTATTCTATATCAACATCAACACTTATAAAATATTTAGATGAAAAAGATGTTGATACTGATGATAATCCAAATATGATTACAGTTAAAGTATATAATGGTAGTATAGAAGAAATAGATATGGATTTAACAAGTTATTTTAAATGTTATAATAAAAATATTAATAGCTATAAGCTTACAATTAATTATTCTAAATATGGAAGTATTGATCCTATAAATATTAAAGTGAACTAACAATTCACTTTTTTTCCGTAAACTTTTATGTAAAATTTAATAAAAAATCAAATAATAACGTATATTTTGTAATATAATAAAGAAAAGAGGTGACTAACTATTAAAAGTCAATATATTTTTAAAAAAATTAGTTATTTCTCAAATATTGGAAATTATCCCATGCCAAAGGACTTCAAATTTGATA
>ONQM01000031.1 GCA_900319955.1 uncultured Eubacteriales bacterium
TGGTTTACTATATTATACTTTTATCTTTGATTTGTCAATTCCTTATTTAGGGAATGAATATTAGTTTGATTTAATATATTCTAATAAATCTTTAAACTTAATCTTTTTATCATAACCATTAATATAAATATCTTCACATTCATCAAACATTAAGTAATCAATTTTATTAATAGTTATTATGTGAGGTTTTACATAAGCAATATTTGTTCCTTTAATATTTCTAATATTACCATTTTTATATGTAGGTTTAGCATAAGCAAACTTACATATCATATCGACTTTCTTTCTTAATTCCTCACTTATATTTAATTCTTTAGTTTCTATTGTTAACATATAATCACTCTCACTTTCTTTCTTAAATAACAAAAAAACTAACATTTCTGTTAGTAATTTATTACTCTCGAAACTTTAAAAGTTCGAGTTTCCTATCAATATGGTGCGGGTAACAGGACTTGAACCTGCACGTATAAACACTAGATTCTAAGTCTAGCGCGTCTGCCAATTCCGCCATACCCGCATAGATGGTGGACCCTATAGGACTCGAACCTATGACCGCCCGGTTATGAGCCGGATGCTCTAACCAACTGAGCTAAGGGTCCAACAACTACTTAATAATAACATACAACTACTTAATAATAACATATATATTTTGATTTATCAATATTTTTCAATATTTTTTTAAAAATAATTAGCACTCTTACTTGACAAGTGCTAATATAGTAGTATAATAATTACTGAATGGGGTGATAATTATGTTTGATATGAATAATCCTGAAGAAGAAAACGTATTAGAAAAATATGGAAGAGATATTAGTAAACTTGTAAAAGATGGTAAATTAGATCCAGTAATCGGAAGAGATGAGGAAATACGTGATATAACAAGAGTTCTTTCAAGAAAAACTAAAAACAATCCAGTATTAATTGGAGAACCAGGAGTTGGTAAAACTGCAATTGTTGAAGGCCTTGCTGAGCGTATTGAAAAAGGTGATGTACCTGACTCATTAAAAGGTAAAAAAATCTGGGAACTAGATGTAGCAGCCTTAATAGCAGGTGCTAAATATCGTGGAGAATTTGAGGAAAGATTTAAAAAAGTTCTTAATGAGATAGAAAAAAGTGACGGAAACATCATTATGTTTATCGATGAAGGGTAATATGCTTAAACCTATGCTTGCTCGTGGAACTATTAAAGTAATAGGAGCAACTACATTAAATGAATATAGAAAATATATTGAAAAAGATGGAGCTCTTGAACGTCGCTTCCAAAAGATTATGGTACATGAACCAAGTGTTGAAGATACAATTACAATACTTCGTGGACTAAAAGAAAGATTTGAAGTACATCATGGTGTAACTATTAAAGATAGAGCATTAATTTCTGCAGCGACACTTTCAAATAGATATATAACAGATAGATATTTACCAGATAAAGCGATAGATTTAATAGATGAAGCTTGTGCAACAATAAGAGTACAGCTAGATAGTGTACCAGAACCACTTGATAATCTTGAAAGAAAAATAATGAAACTTTCTGTAGAAAAAGAAGCTTTAAAAAAAGAAAAAGATGAACTTTCTAAAAGGAGAGTAGAGGAGATTGATAAATCTTTAAGTGAATTAACTGTTAAAGAAAAAGAACTTAAAGATAGTTGGGAAGAAGAAAAAGATGTTCTTGATAAGATAAAGACTAAAAAAGAACAACTTGAAAAAGCTCATCGTGATTTAGAAAAAGCAGAAAGTGAGTATGATTTAGAGAAAGCTGCAAGACTTCAGCATGGTACTATTCCAACACTTGAAAGAGAATTAAATGACTTAAGAAGCTTAAATAAAGGAAAAGTTTTAAGCGATGTAGTAGACTCTGATGACATAAGACTTGTAATTAGTCGTATGACAAATATTCCTATTAGTAAATTAGCACTTGGTGAAAAAGAAAAACTTCTTCACCTAGAAGACAATCTAAAGAAAAGAGTAATGGGTCAAGATAAGGCACTTAAACTTGTTTCAGATGCAATAATAAGAAGTAGAAGTGGAATAAAGGATCCAAGAAGACCAATAGGATCATTCTTATTTCTAGGTACAACAGGTGTTGGTAAAACAGAAGTTGCAAGAAGCTTAGCATATGAGTTATTTGATTCTGAAACTCATATGATAAGAATTGATATGAGTGAATATATGGAAAAGTATTCAGTTTCTCGTTTAATTGGTAGTCCTCCAGGATATGTTGGATATGAAGAAGGTGGAGAACTTACTGAAAAAGTAAGAAGAAATCCTTATAGTGTAATATTATTCGATGAAGTTGAAAAAGCACATCCTGATGTTTTAAACCTTTTACTTCAAGTACTTGATGATGGACGTCTTACCGATTCTAATGGTAGAACAGTTGATTTTAGAAATACTATAATTATTATGACATCTAACTTAGGATCAGAAGATATTCTAGAAGGACATGAAGAAAAAGTAATGGATGATGTAAAACACTTCTTTAGACCAGAGTTTATTAATAGAATTGATGAAATTATTGTATTTAATAAACTATCTCGTGATGATACTATGAAGATTCTAGATAAGATTGTTAAAGAAATTGAGTCTAGATTAAAATACAATAACATCCATTTAAAATTAACAGATGCATGCAAAAACTACTTAGTAGATCAAGGCTATAGTCCAGAGTTTGGAGCTAGACCACTTAAGAGAGTAGTTACACAGACACTTGAAAATATTCTTGCTAGAAGTTTAATTGCAAATGAAATAAAAAATGATTCTACAGTAGCTTTTGATTATAAAGATGGAAAAGTTTGCATAATATAGAAATGTAAATGAAATTTTTACATTTCTTTTCTTTTGCACAAATAAAAAAAGATTGTTTAAATAGTTGACACTATTAAAGTCATTATGGTATAATCTACTTGTTGCTTAAGAAAGCAGACACGGAGGAATACCCAAGTCTGGTTGAAGGGACTGGTCTTGAAAACCAGGAGGTCGGGTAACCGGCGCAGGGGTTCGAATCCCTTTTCCTCCGCCATTTATTTTTATCGCGGGGTAGAGCAGTTTGGTAGCTCGTTGGGCTCATAACCCAGAGGTCATAGGTTCAAATCCTATCCCCGCAACCATTTGGTCTGGTGGTGCAGCTGGTTAACACGTCTGCCTGTCACGCAGAAGATCGCGGGTTCGAGCCCCGTCCGGACCGCCATTATGGCTGCATAGCTCAGTCGGTAGAGCAAGGGACTGAAAATCCCTGTGTCAGTGGTTCGATTCCACTTGTAGCCACCATTTTTTATTAATAAAGCCTTATGGCTCTTAGGTATGCGCTCGTAGCTCAGTTGGATAGAGCGTTTGGCTACGAACCAAAAGGTCATGGGTTCGACTCCCTTCGAGCGCACCATTTATTCGGGAAGTGGCTCAACTTGGTAGAGCACTTGGTTTGGGACCAAGGGGTTGCAGGTTCAAATCCTGTCTTCCCGACCATGCAGATGTAGTTCAGTGGTTAGAATACGGCCTTGCCAAGGCTGTGACGTGGATTCGACTTCCATCATCTGCTCCATAATGAATTTAGCGTTGATTTTTCAACGCTTTTATTTTATCTTCATAGCAATTTTTTAACGCCTTTTTTTCACTAAAATTCAATATTTTATATTTTATGTGCATTCACTAGTGTATTTAATCATACAAAAATCTATTAATTATTTAAAAATATTTTTTTATTACATAGTTCTTGTAAATGTCAACAACATCAGAATTAATCTGATTGATATTATTATAAACTAGTTCACATGAAAAATTATATACTATTGTTTGACAAAATTCGACAAATTATGACATAAAGATACTATATATTTATATTGGTGATTAGTTATGACTATATTTGAAATATTTATGATAAATTCTTTATTTATACTTTTTCCAATACTTATATACATAATATATAATGCATATAGTGATGCACCTAAGACAAAAAAAGGCTATGCTTTAGAGCTTGCTCTTTTTACATCTATTTATATGCTTATAAGATTTGGAATACTTTTTAAAAGAAGCTACCCAGTACTTCTTTTATCAATACCTCTTTTAATAGGATTTTTAAATGGTAAAATAAAAACTAATATAATAATAAGTATAGTTACAATAATATTTTTATATAAGACATTTAATGTAAATTTATATCTTTTAATAGTTGAGTATATATCATATTTTATATGTTATTTTATATGTAAAAAAAAGAATAATTTTAATTCTTTTTCTAATGCATTTATACTAATTAGAATATTTTTTATAACATCAAATATAATTATATATTCTAATTTTGAAAGTATTTATAATCTTTTATTTAGTATATCTTTTTCAGCATTTATGTATGCTTTTATATCACATTTAATAATATATTTATACAATAAAGCATCATCTATTATTGATTACCATAGTACTTTAAATGAACTTAAAAGAGAAAAAGAAATACATGCAAGCCTGTTTAAATTAACACATGAAGTTAAAAATCCACTTGCAGTATGTAAAGGCTATTTTGATATGATGGATGAAAGTAATAGTGATAAAGATAAATATTTAAAAATAATAAAAGATTCTATTGATAGAACATTAAATATAATGGATGACTTTTTATCATTTACTAAAATTAAATGTAATATGGAAGATGTTGATATATTATTAATTCTAAATGATGTAAAAGATGAGTTAGAGCCACTTCTAACTATGAAAAACATAAAAGTAGAGTTTGATATACCAGATGATGAAGTATATGTAGATGGAGATTATACAAGACTAAAAGAAGTACTTATGAATATTTATAAAAATAGTATAGAAAGTTTAAAAGATAATCCTTTTATTAAAATGAAGGCATCTTTAACAAACAAAAATATAATAATTAAAATTATTGATAATGGAATAGGTATGGATAGTTATACATTAGAATCTATGGATAAAAACTTTTTTACAACAAAAGAAAATGGAACAGGACTTGGAGTTCCATTTTCAAAAGAAATAATTAGAATGCATGGTGGTTCACTTACATATAAGTCTAAACTTAATAAAGGAACTACTGCAATAATTAATTTACCTATTAAAAGTAATATGGTGTAATAGGCATCATAGGATTCATTATATATGGAGGTCTATTAACATAGACTGGATAGTTTTTATTTTGATTGTTGTTTGCAATTCCATATCCTAAAGCACCACCAGCAAGACCACCTATTGCAAAAGGAACCCAAAAGCCTCTTTCATTATAATAGCCATTATATTTATTATTCATAACTTCACCTCTACATATTATATGAATAATAAAATAATGTGTTAAAAAAAGAAAGTATTAATCTATAAATTTAATACTTTCTATAACGGGTTGATTCTCTTCTTTTACTGTACCATTGTCATCTTCAGTTTTTACATCATCACATATTTTATCAACGATGTCCATTCCAGATGTTACTTTACCAAATCCTGCATAAGATCCATCAAGGTAAGTTGAATCTTTTTGAACTATAAAGAACTGACTTGATGCACTATTAGGATCTTGTGCTCTTGCCATTGAAATAGTACCTCTTACATGAGATATGTTGTTGCTAACTCCATTTTCTGTAAATTCACCTTTAATAGTTTCTTTAGATCCTCCTGTACCATCATGATTAGGATCTCCACCTTGAATCATAAACCCTTTTATAATTCTGTGAAACGTTAAACCATCATAGAATCCTGATTTTGTAAGTTTAACAAAGTTTGTAACAGTTTCTGGTGCTTCATCTGCATCAAGCTCCACTTTAATTGTTCCATAATCTTTCACATTAATTTCTATATGATGTTTTCCTTTCATTAATTTGCTATCTACTTTCTTGTTTTCTTTCTTGCTACTGCATCCAGTAACAACAAGAAGCATAATAATTAAAACTATAAATATTTTCTTTTTCATAATCTTTACCTCACATAAAGATTATTACATTAAATTAAACAATTGTCAAAAAAAACTTTTTATAATATAATTAAGGAAAGAGGAGAAAATAATTTATGAATATGAATGATATTTTAAAAGTTGCAGAAGAAAAAATGAATGCAAGTGTTAAAGCAATGGAGGAACGCTTTACAACAGTTCGTACAGGACGCGCTAATCCATCTAGCTTAAATGGAGTAATGGTTGAGTATTATGGAAGCCTAACTCCACTTAAACAATTAGTTACAATAAGCGTACCAGAAGGTAACCAGCTTCTAATAAAGCCTTTTGATAAGACATCTATTAATGATATTGTAAAGGCAATTGTAGCAGCTAACCTTGGATATAATCCTACAAGTGATGGAGAGAGTATAAGAATAATTGTTCCAGCACTTACAGAAGAAAGAAGAAAAGAGTTAATTAAACAAGTAAGAAAAATAGCAGAAGACGCTAAAATTGCAATTAGAAACGAAAGACGTGATGCTCTTGATAAAGTAAAGAAAGATGATGCTGCATCAGAAGATGATGAAAAAAGAGTAGAAAAAGAAGTTCAAACACTTGTTGATAAATCAAATAAAAAGGTAGAAGAAATTTTAAAACAAAAAGAAGAAGAATTAATGACAGTTTAAAATTAAAGTGATATAATACTTTTATAAACTTTGATGTGGAAGCAGTAATAAAATTAAGTTAATTAAAGAGAGACTATGTTTGGTGTAAATAGTCATTAACATTTTATGAATTCATCCACTATGTTCCTTTAGCAAAACTAGAGGCGGACATCCCGTTAGAGAATATGAGAAGAAATTAAGGTGGTACCACGAGATAATCGTCCTTTTGGTATCATCTTTTTATTTATAGGAGGAAGAAAATATGAACGTAGAAAATCTAAAGAAAGAAATAAAAGAAGAAATAGAATCTTCTAAAAATCCAAATGAATTAAATGATGTAAGAATTAAGTATATTGGTAAAAAAGGAATAATTACAGAACTAAACTCTAAAATAAAAGATATTCCAAATGATGAAAAAAAAGAATATGGTATGAAAGTAAATGAAGTAAGAACATATTTTAATACATTATTTTCTAATAAAAATAAAAAGTTTGAAGAAGAAAAATTAAATGAAAAATTAAGAAAAGAAAAAATAGATATTACTATGCCTGCGACTGAGATTGCTCTTGGTGCTCCAAGCATACTTGAAAAGCTAATAGAAGATGTTGAAGAAGTATGTATGAGTATGGGTTATGATGTAATTGATGGACCAGAAGTTGAACTTGATAAATACAACTTTGAAATGCTTAATCTTCCAAAAGGACATCCAGCAAGGGATGCACAAGACACATTCTATTTTGATGAATCAGAGGAGCATTTGCTCAGAAGTCAAACAAGTCCAGTACAAGTAAGAACAATGCTTGAAGGAAAAGGAGAAAAAAAAGTTAGAATGATATGTCCTGGAAAGACTTATAGAAGAGATGATGACGATGCAACACATTCTCACCAGTTTACACAGATAGAAGGACTAGTAGTTGATAAAAATATTTCTTTAACTGATTTAAAAGGAACAGTTGAAGTAATTGTAAGACATTTATTTGGCGATGATGTTGAAGTAAGATTTAGACCAAGTTATTATCCATTTACAGAACCATCTGTTGAAATTGATATTTCATGCTTTAACTGTGGTGGTAAAGGATGCAGTATTTGTAAAGAAAGTGGATGGATAACAGTATGTGGTGCAGGAATAGTTCATCCAAACGTTTTAAAAATGAGTGGATATGATCCTAAAGTTTGGAGTGGATTTGCATTTGGATTTGGTGCAGAACGCCTTGCAATGCTTAAATATGGAATAGATGACTGCAGAGTTTTCTATAACAATGATTTAAGAGAATCAAAAGAATTTGATAGAGTAGATTAAGGAGGAAAGCATGATAAATTTAGATTGGGTAAAAGATTATATTGATATAGATGGAGAAGATGCTAAAGCTTTAGCAGAAAAAATAAAAACTGCTGGTATTAACATTGAAAATGTTATTACAAAAGATATTCCAGGAGTTGTCGTAGGACGCGTTCTTACATGTGTGCCTCATCCAAATAGTGATCATATGCATGTGTGCAGAGTAGATGTTGGAGAGGGTGAACCTCTTCAAATAGTGTGTGGTGCTAAAAATGTTAAAGCAGGTATTAAAGTAATAGTTGCAAAGGTGGGAGCAAAACTACCTGGTGGCACTATTAAAGAAGCAAAATTAAGGGGAATAGATTCTTTCGGAATGATATGTGCTTTATCTGAACTTGGACTAGAAGAAAAGACAGAAGAAAACTGGTCTAAAGGAATAGAAATACTTCCAGATGATGCAAAAGTAGGAGAAAGTGCTATAAAAACACTTGGACTTGCAGATACACTTTATGAACTTGATATTCATAAACATCGTAATAATGACTGCTATTCTCACATAGGTTTTGCATATGAAATAGGAGCAATACTTGGTAAGAAAGTAACTCTTCCTGAAGCTAAATATGAAAGCATTGGAAAAGATATAAATGACTCATACTCTGTTGATGTTGAAACAGGTAAATGTCAACTTTATTTACTTAAGAAAGCATCTAACTTAGAAATAAAAGAAAGTCCAGACTTTATTAAAAGAAGATTAATAAGTGTTGGTATGAGACCAATTAATAATGTTGTTGATATATCAAATTATGTAATGCTAGAATATGGTCAGCCACTTCACTTCTATGATGCAGATAAAGTATCAAATAAGTTTGTAGTTAGAAATGCTCTTGATGGAGAAGATGTTGTAACACTTGATAAAGAAGAGCGAGAATTAAAAAGATCTGATATCGCTATTGCAACAGATTCTATTGAAAGTATTGCAGGCGTTATGGGATCACTTTCATCAGAAGTAGATTCAAATACAAAAGAAATATTAATAGAAAGTGCTATATTTAATCCAGTTTCAATTAGAAACACATCAAGAAGATTGAACTTAAAAAGTGAAGCTAGTATAAGATTTGGAAAAGGATTAAACTATGAATATACTTATGCTGCAATAGATAGAGCATGCTACTTACTTACAAAATATGCAAATGCTAAGATAGAAACTGGCACTGTTACATACGACAAAACTGATAAAACTCCGGAAGTTATCGAATTTAAAGAAGATGAAATAAGTAAAATACTTGGTATTGATATATCACCAGATAATATTAAAAGAGAACTTGATAAACTAGGTTTTAGTTATGAAGTAAATAAAGATACATTTAAAGCAACTATTCCAAAAAGGAGACTTGATATTGAGCCTTACGTAAATGATATTGCAGAAGAAATAGGAAGACTTTATGGATATGAAAATATTAGGAGTACACTCCCTGTAGTTTCCACTAAAAGAGGAGAGTATAAGGGAGATGTAGCATTAAGAAAAATAGTTTCAAAAAGACTCAGAAGTTTAGGCCTTAATGAGACAAGAACATATACACTAGTTAGTCCTAAAATGTCAGAAGAATTTACTTATGAAGATAAAGAAAAACTTGTACTTCCTAATCCAATGAGTATAGATAAGTCAGTTGTTAGAACAACACTTATTCCATCACTTATAAATGTATATAATTATAATAAAAAGAGAAAACAAGAAAACATTAAACTTTATGAGATTGCAAAAACTTATGATAAAGAATATATAGAAGATTCTAAAATATCAGTACTTATAAGCGGTAATTATATTGAAAATAAATGGAATGGTGAAAAAGTCTTGAGTAACTTCTACACACTTAAAGGATTGCTTGATAATTTACTTAACTACCTAGGATTTAAAAATAGATATTCTTTAAGAGAAGATGAAAACATAAAAGATATGCATCCATATCAGTCTGCAAGAGTATATTTAGATAATGAACCACTTGGTATAATTGGTAAAGTTCATCCAAGTATTTCTAAAGATGATTTATATGTGTTTGAAATATCTTTAACAAAACTTATGAGAAGAGTAGAACCATTAAAATATAAAGAAGCAACTATTTATCCAGTTGTTGAAAAAGATGCAGCATTTATTGTAAGCGATGATACATCTTGTAGTGAAATTGAAAGTGTAATTAAAGAAGCATCTCCTGCAATACTTACGAGTATTGAGGTATTTGATTTATATAAAGGTGAAAACGTTGAGAAAGGCAAAAAGTCTATTGCATTTCACTTTACATTCTCATCAAATGAAAGAACATTAACAGAAGATGAAGTAATGGGAGCATTTGAAAAAATAATTGACGCTGTTACATCTAAATGTGATGCAGTATTAAGAGATAAATAACTAGAAGAGACTGCCATATGGCATATCTCTTTTAAAATGTTTACTTTTTTTAAAATAGCAAAAGATTTCATATTTGAGGCTGTCTTTAACAATCCTAAAGATAAGATGCCTCTTGCACATTAACTTTCAGATTATCTAGGAGAAGAATATGATCATTTGCTAAATAATATAAAAATACTTCCAAGAAAAGTTATTCCAAAAAAAAGAAAAGAATGCCTATAAGCTTGATAGAACTCTACATGCAAGGCAAATAAACTTCCGTCTAAAAGTCCCAGAAATATTTAAAACAGATAATCTAATTGCAGAAGCTTTTCTAATAATTAAAGGAATCAATATTATAATAACAGATTTACTAGAAATTAACATAGTAGATATGTAAAAAGTAGATGATAAGTATTATAATGGAGGCTCAGGCTATATTGGAAATAGTCTCTTAACAAATAAGCATATGGCATGCTATAATTGTGAAACCTCAAATGAAGAATCTACTAAAACTATTTCTGTTACTTGTGCATCCGAAACACCGACAGAAGATTGTGCTAAAATTGGTAATGGTTATGCTAGAATAACTTATTTAGGCAATGCTTAACTCTTTTATATTTGACTCCAAATGCTCTTAGTGATAAAATTTCATTATGTTTAGGGGATTCTTATGGAGTATAAAGTAGATAATAAAAAAATTAATATTAAAAATTTAAGATTTCTTGGTAGTGGCTGTGAAGGAGAAGTCTTTAAGTGGAAGAATTATGCTTTAAAGATTAAATATAATGATACAATTGGTCTTTCTTATGATGACTGTCATTATATGAGAAATATTGCAACTAGTAATATTTTAATGCCTAAAGGTATATTTTATAGTAATAATCGTTATTCTGGATATACTACTAGATATATATCACATATAAGTAATTTTAATTTAATTGATGTTCCTAAGGATTATTTAATTAACAATATTTTAATACCAATAGAAGAAGATTTAAGAGTTCTTTCTAATAGAAAGGTTACATTATCTGATTTAACATTATCTAATACAATTAAGAATGATTCTTTATATTTAATTGATCCTGGAAGTTATGTAGTACTTAAAGATTTGTCATCTGAAAGTATTAATTCTATTAATTTAGAAGAGTTAAGAGATTATCTTAATACTTTAATTAATCAAGAACTAAAAAAATATAAGTTAAATTATGAAATAGGTGAGTGTGATAGTTTTTCTTACTATATAAAAAATGAAATATCGAATAATTTATCAATAAAAGAATACATATTAAAAAAATAAGTATAAGCTTTAAAACTTATACTTATATTTGTGTGAACTATTTTCTCTTGAAATATTAAATATTATACCAAGCATTACCATATAAGAAAGAAGTGAAGATCCTCCATAACTTATAAATGGAAGTGTAATACCCGTAACTGGAAGTAGTCCTATTGTCATACCAATATTTTCTACCTGCTGGAATACAAGACAGCTTATAATGCCGACTAAAACATATTTATCAGGCATTATTATTTTCTTATCAATTAATTTAATTAGTTTTAAATCAAATATAATAATTAATCCTATTAATATTATTGATCCTATAAGACCAAAGTTACTTGCATAAACTGCAAATATAAAGTCAGTTGCAGACTCTGGAAAGTAAAGTGGTGTATTATTATAACCATGTCCGAATACTCCAGCAGATCCAATTGATGCTAAAGCATTTTTAACTTGCATACTTTCACCACTTTGCCAAGACATTACACGTTCTATTCTATAAAATAATTTAGTTCCAAATATTTTCATAAATAAATCACTGTTAAATGAGTATGTTATTAAAACAGTACCTAATATTAAAAGAATTATTGCAAGTAGTATTAAGAACCACCTAATTCTGATACCTCCTACAAACATCATTGAAATATAAATAACTAAATACATGATGACAGATCCGGTGTCAGGTTCAAGGAATGTAAGGATAGAAGGAAGAAGTACTATTAAAAAAGTTTTAAATATAAATTTAGCTTCCACTCTTATATCAGGATCATTATAAGTTGTTTTAAAGTTATTAATCATAACAGATAATACAAGCATCAAAGCTATTTTCATAAACTCTGAAGGCTGAAAACTACCAATATAAGGAATTTGAAACCAACATTTAGACCCATGTACTGGTTCTCCAAATATTAAAAGTAAGAATAAAAGTGCATTAAGTATTCCATAAAATATATAAGCATTCCTATATAAATATTCATTATTAAAATGCATTATTATAAGTACAATAAACATTCCAATTAAATACCAAAGACCTTGCTTTAATACTAAGTTACCATTAGATGCAGGAATATATGTCATTGCACTATTAATTGTAAGTAAGCTTATAACTGCAAAGAATATAACTATTAATAAAATACCACTATCTATTTTTCCTAATTTCTTATACATATTATTTTCCTTTCTATTTATATTATACCAAAATTGTCAATTTATATTTAATAAAATCATATTATATATTGAGGCGATATCATGAATAAATTACCAGAAATATATAAATGTAATAATGAGCATTTTGAAACTCATAACAATACCATTTATTATTGTAATACAAAAACTTCTATAAAAAAAGAGAGTTTTGATGTAAATTTATTTTTAAATAATTTGAAGAAAGAAAATGGATATATTTTTAATAAAAAATTATCTATTAAAACATTAAATGATTCTTATATAGGATATATTATTTATTATGATAATAATTATATTTATTTAGATAATAATAAAAGTATTAAAAAAGATGAAATAATAAAAGTTGAAAAGATTTAAAAAAAGGACTTAGGTGTCCTTTTAAATTTCTACAAATGTGTCTTGTAAACACTTGATACATGAAATACTATTTAAATCTATTGTGAAGAATCTTCCAGTATTTGTGTATGTGTTTGTATCAGTATTTAAATTAAGTACTCTACATGTTGCACAACATGAATCTAAGTTTTCTATTCTAAATACTGAAGAATTATTTTCACCATCATAATTTATACTAATCATATTACCTGTTATACCATTATAGAAATTAAGTGGTCTTGTGTTATATCCAGAAGTTGTAAGTGCTCCTCCTAAAAATGGTTTGTCACAACCAATAGCACAACTATTATTTGTTGCATTTTGCAGCTGCAAGATATTATTTAATGTATTATATAAACAGCATTTGTTATTCTCACTATTACACATAATTATTCTCCTCTCATATATTTAATTCAATGTCATTTAAACAAGAAACTATAGACATCTTTTTAAGATTTACTGTTACGAATTCACCTGTGTTTGTATAAGTTGTAGTATCCTTAGTAGTTGTATTTTCTCCAAGAAGTCTTAACTTAGCACAACATCCATTTACACATTCAACTCTAAATACACTTGATGTTTTATTATCTCCATAATTGATAGTAAGTAAATCTCCATTTTCTGTATATAAATTAATAGGTCTTGTATTATATACATTTTGAAGGACTGTAGGTCCTAAAAATGGTTTAGAGCATCCTTCTTCACAGCTTGTCTCACAATTAGCATTATTTTGAAGTACTTCTATAACTTTAAGTATTCTTCCTATACAACATGTTTCATTATTATTTTCCATATTTCCACCATCCTCATAATAATTTATTCTTATTATCAAAATATGTTACTTATCCTTTAATACTAATATCATTATTATGAGTACCATTTTGCACTTCCATTTGTCCCGCGTTAGTAATTATTACTTGCCCTAGAAGCTGAAAGTAGTTTGCAAGTGTATTTTGTTCGTTAACTGTTAATCCCTCAGTTAAAATATCTGCAATTATAAAGGCAGATAAACTATATTCTTTTGGAGGAAGATTAAATATAAAATCCACACACATCACCTTATATAATTTATGCTTACTTGACCTTTTTGATTTTATTCTATAAAATATCTTCTAGGTGATTTATATGTTAGATGCACTTTTAGATGCTTTAATTGATTCTTTAAAACTTATTCCATTTTTGTTTATATCATTCTTAATAATGGAGGCACTAGAACATAAGTCTTTAAAAAATGCTGAAAAAGTTATTAAGAAAAGTAAGAAACTTGGGCCACTCATTGGAGGAGCACTTGGTGCTATTCCTCAGTGCGGTTTTGCATCTCTTGCAACAAATCTTTATTCAGCACGTGCAATAACACTTGGTACGTTAATTGCAGTCTACTTATCAACTAGTGATGAAATGCTACCTGTTATGTTATCTTCTAAAGCAAATCCAAGTGTTATTTTAAAACTTCTTTTATCAAAACTTATTATTGGTATTATTTATGGCTGTATAATTGATTTTATTTATAATAAGAAAGTAAAGAAAGAGAATGAAGACTATGAAATATGCGAGCATGACCATTGTCACTGTGAAAAAGGAATTATTTATTCTGCTACTGTTCACACACTTAAAACAACACTTTACGTATTTATAATAGTTTTAATATTAAATGTTTTAATTCATTTAGTAGGGGAAGACAATATCTCTAAGATATTCTTAAAAGATAATCCTTTCGCTCCACTTCTATCTGCACTATTTGGTCTTATTCCAAACTGTGCTGCATCTGTTATGCTAACAGAACTTTATATAAGAGGTGCGATTAATTTTGCATCAGTTCTAGCAGGTACAATGACATCAGCAGGTGTTAGTTTACTTGTTCTATTTAGAACAAATAAAGATAAAAAAGAAAATATGCGTATAATTCTTCTTCTATATTTACTAGGAGCACTAACAGGATTTGTAATAAATTTATTCTAAAGAAAAAGACTTTGTTAATTAGAAGTCTTTTTATTATTATTTTCTTTTGTAGGTATCATAATGATTGATATGATAAGTAAAATTACATCAATTAGAAGTGGCAATCCAAACATAACTAAAATAAAACCTAAATGTATAAGAAATAGTTCACTCCAAGAGTTAATATCAATTCCCATTGCATCAGTAGGATAACTTATATTTGCAGTATAACATTTAATTGCATCAAATATTAAAAATCCAATAAAAACAAGTAATATAATAATTGTAATCCATTTAATTATCTTCCAAGCTTTCATATATAACTCCTAACTTTTATTTTTTCTCATCTTTATTATAATTTTTACATTTTTCTTCAAGAAGTGGAAAATTACAGCATAATTTATGAAAAAATTCATAATCTTTCTTTTTAGGATTATTATAAACTTTAAAAATATTATCAGCTTTAGATAGAATTTCCTCTATAACTTTTTCATCTCTTAAATAACGAAGTTCCATTGCAAAGTATGTTTTATATTTAGAACTATTTATATCAACAACTTTTGAATTACTTTCATTTACAGGTATCATATTATTTAAAAGTAACTTTGCAATTATTTTATTGCTATCAATATCTTTTATATTTACAGTAAGTTTTGGACTAGTTTTCCTATCAACTTTACTTGTAAATGGTATGTATTAGTCAATACCTTTATTATTTATAATAATACCATAAAATTTTATTGAATCTTTTTCACTTACTTTATTATCAAATTTTCTTAAATAATCTTTATAGTCGTTTGATATATCATACATTATTAATTGGCCATTTTTTATTTTCATTTTATCTAATGCCTCCCTTTTATATGAATTATAGCAAGAAATCTATATTATTAAAATAGAAATAAAGAACAAAAGTGATTAATAAATAAATTTATTAATCACTTAGAAGTCCTCACGGACTTCTTTTTCTACTTCACAGAACCCTAATGGTTTCTCCATAGACCAGTACTGGATAG
>ONQM01000040.1 GCA_900319955.1 uncultured Eubacteriales bacterium
ATATATTAATGGAAGGAATAGAAAAATATTATAAAGAACATTTAGAATTAGTAAAATAAAATTATTAATTACAAAAATAAAAGGGTAGCGACTATCCAGCACAGGTCTATGGAGAAACCATTAAGGTTCTGTGAAGCAGAAAAAGAAGTCCGTGAGGACTTCTAAGTGATTAATAAATTTATTTATTAATTACTTTTGTTCTGATAGAATTAGAGTAGAAGGTGAAAATATGAGGGACGAGATAGTTGCAATACTAGGAGCAAGTGATAAAGCATTATCAGCATTAGAATTAGAAGATAAATTAAATCTAATAGATCCAGATGAAGTAAAAGAAATGATGAACACATTAAATGATTTAACTAAAGAAGCTATAGTTTATCACACAAATAAAGATAGATATATGCTTCTTAAAGATAGTCATTTAAAAAAAGGAATAATGCGTGTTAATAAAAAAGGATTTGGATTTGTTGACATAGATGATTCTGCAGAAGATGTGTATGTTGCACAAGACAATATGAATGGAGCAATACATGATGATATAGTGCTTGTTGAAATAACAAGCCCAAAGTCTCTTCCAAGATTAGAAGGAAGAGTTGTAAGAGTATTAGAACGTGGCATATCAACATATATTGGTGAAATAAACTTCAAAAAAGATAAAGGATATATAACACTAGATGACAATAAAATAAAACTAAACATAACAGTTGATAGAGCACATAGTATGAATGCAGTAGATGGTCATAAAGTTGTTGTTAAACTTTTAAAAAGAATAAATAACTATAACTATACTGGAGAAGTAGTAGAGATACTAGGACATAAAAATGATCCAGGAGTAGATATTTTATCAATCGTTAAAAAATATAGTATTAATACAGAATTTCCAGAAGAAGTAAAAGAAGAAGTAAAACTCCTTCCAAATAGTGTTTCAGAAGAAGAAATGAAAGGAAGAAAAGACTTAAGAGATGAAATGATCTTCACAATTGATGGAGATGATACAAAAGATATTGATGATGCTATATCAATTGAAAAACTAAATAATGGAAACTATAAACTAGGAGTCCATATAGCAGACGTCTCTCATTATGTTAAAGAAGGTTCTCCCTTAGATGAAGAAGCCATGGCAAGAGGAACATCAGTATATCTAGTAGATAGAGTAATACCAATGCTTCCACATGAACTATCAAATGGAATATGTTCACTTAACCCAGGCGTTGATAGACTAACAATAAGCTGTGTAATGGAATTTGACCAAAAAGGAAATCAAATTAACTATGATATATTCCCAAGCGTAATAAGATCAAGAAAACAAATGACTTATAAGTGTGTTAATAGTATACTTGAAAAAAATATTGTACCAGAAGGATATGAAGAGTTTGCAGATACATTAAGAGAAATGGAAGAACTTGCAAAAATACTTCGTGCAATGAAAGTAAGACGTGGATACATTGACTTCGATATAGATGAAGCTAAAATACTTGTAGATGAAAATGGAAAACCAACTGATGTTGTCTTGAGAGACAGAGGAATAGGAGAAAAACTAATAGAAGACTTCATGATAGCAGCCAATGAATGTGTAGCAACTCATATTTACTTCATGAACTTACCATTTATATATAGAGTACATGAAATACCAAAAGATGAAAAAATAAAAAGTTTTCTTAACTATATAAGTTTGCTTGGATATCACATTAATGGAAATATTAAGGATAATAGTCCAAAAACAGTGCAAAATATAATTAAACAGTTAGATGATAAACCAGAGTTCAAGATTCTATCATCATTACTTCTAAGAAGTATGCAAAAAGCTGTTTATAAAACAAAAAATGTGGGACACTTTGGACTTGCATCTAAATGTTATACTCACTTTACATCACCTATAAGACGTTATCCAGATACAACAGTTCACCGTCTTTTACATACATACCTATTTGATCACAAACTAGATGATAAGACAATAAGTCACTGGGAAGGAAAACTAGAATATGTCGCTCAGCATTCATCAGATAGAGAACGTGCATCAGTTGATTGTGAAAGAGAAGTAGATGACATGAAAATGGCTGAATATATGGAAGAACATATTGGAGAAGAATATGATGGTATGATATCATCTGTAATGAGCTTCGGCATATTTGTAGAACTAGATAACCTAATAGAAGGACTAGTTCCAATTAAAGATATGGATGACTACTATATATATGATGAAGAAAGAATGTGTCTAACAGGTGAAAAGAACCACAAGAAATATTCACTTGGAGATAAAGTAAGAGTAAAAGTTATAAGAGCAAGTAAAGAAGATAAGACAATAGATTTTGCATTTGTAGATAGTAAGAGTAGTAAAAATGAAAAAGAGAAAATTAAAAAGGAAAGCTAAAATAATATTAAGTTTAATAGTAGTTGTTATACTAGCACTTTTATGTGCAACAATATATATTAAGTATGAAAACTATCAAAAAGAATTAAAGATAAAAGAAATAAAGAAAGAAAAAGAAAGAAAGAAAAAAGAAGAAGAAAAACTAAAACCTAAAAAATATTCATTTAAAATGATTATGGTAGGAGATGCTCTAATACATAATGGTGTGTATATGGATGCTAAAGAAGCTGATGGCACATATAACTTCAAGAAAATGTTAATACATGTAAAACCTATAGTTAAAACATATGATATTGCATACTATAACCAAGAAACAATATTAGGAGGAACAGGCCTTGGACTATCATCATACCCAAGATTTAATTCACCTCAAGAAGTAGGAGATGCATTTATTGATGCAGGATTTAATATGGTAAGTTTAGCAACAAATCATACAATGGATATGGGAGAAAAAGGAGTAGAAGCATCTGTTGCATACTGGAAGACACATCCAGAAGTCGTATCAAGCGGTCAGTGGACTAGTGAAGAAGAAAGAAACAAAGTAAGAATATATGAAAAAAATGGTATTAAATATGCATTCTTTTCATACACTATTTGGGATAATGGATTAAAAACGCCAGAAGATAAAGAATACTTAAACAATATGTATTCAAATGAAAAAGCAGAAAAAGATATATCTAGCGTAAAAGACAAAGTTGATGCTATAATAGTAGCAATGCATTGGGGAACAGAATACTCATATGGTATAGATTCAAAACAAGTAGAAATAGCAAACTACTTGTCATCTCTAGGAGTTAACCTTATAATAGGATGTCATCCACATGTAGTAGAACCTGTTGAATATATTAATGATAATAAAACATATGTTATATATTCACTTGGAAACTTCATAAGTGATCAAGAAGGCGTTGGTAAAAACACAGGCTTAATGATGGAAGTAACAGTAAATAAAGTTTATGATCCAAAAACAAAAGAAATAAAAGTAACAGTAGATAACCCAAAAGCAGAACTAGTATATACTAGTGCAAATAGAAAACCAGTATTTCATAAGAACTTCAGTCTTTATAGTTATAAAGATTTAAATAATGATATACTCCCAGATTATCAAACATATTATGAAAAATATAAAGAGATAGTAAGTTCAAGACAAAACGATTTAGTATGGGGATTGAGTGGTGAAGAATAATGGAAATATTAAACAAAAAAGCAAGACATAACTATTTTGTAGAAGACTCACTTGAGTGTGGTATAGCACTTAACGGTTGTGAAATAAAGTCTATTAGAGCAGGAAAATGTAACTTAAAAGATAGTTATGCCTTAATAAGACATAATGAAGTATATGTAATAAATATGTTTGTTTCAAACTATGATAAGGGTAATATTTTTAATGATTCTGAAACAAGGCCAAGAAAATTACTTCTTCATAAAAAAGAAATATTAAAATTAAAAAATGAAATAGAACTAAAAGGATTAACACTAATACCATTAAAACTATACTTTAAAGGAGAACACTTAAAAGTAGAATTAGGTGTTTGCAAAGGTAAAAAACTTTATGATAAAAGAGAATCAATTAAAGAAAGAGATATTAAACGTGAAAATGAAAAAATTAGTAAATATAGGTATTAAAAGTTTATTAATTATTTTACTTGTAACAGGATGCACTAAAAAATTTGATAAAGAAAAATTTAAAAGTAAAATGAAAGATAATAAATTTGAAGTAACAGATATATCAAAAACAGAAAGCATAGCAGTTGGTAAGCACTTTATAATTACTTTTAGTGAATTTAAAAATCAAAAAGAAGCAGAAGACTACGTTAAAAAAGAGATAAAAGATAAAGACTATAAAAAGGATAATAATACATATACTTTAAAAAATAATTATATATACTCTATATATCAAGTAAAAGATAAATATGTTATATCGTCATTCACTCCATTAAAATATAAAAGTGAAGTAGAAGACACCTTTGAAAAATTAACGAAATAACTAGAATTTAAAAATATTGTGTGCTATAATTTATAACACATGGGGCTGTAATGGTCTCGACAGAAATATTTTAGCATGAATAGCAGGCCGAGTAGTTTACGTTACAAACTACAAACAAATAAACGCAAACAAAGTTAAAACTGCACTTAACAACATCTTTGGTCGTAACCAAGCTGTTGCTTTTGCCTAAGAATAGGCTTGTGCAATCTTCTCACTCTTTATTTACCGAGAGTGTTAAGGTTTAAACGAGGTAAATTAAGCTTTATATTTGTCTAGATATAAAGACGAAAACTTGAGACTAGTATATTACTTAGTTCGTTAACTAATATGTAATATATGAAAATTACTAGTTAACTAAGCTTGTAGAAGTTTGTGTGGCGATATTTTTGGACAGGAGTTCAATTCTCCTCAGCTCCACCATAGTGATTTTTAGTCGAACTAATCGACTTAATATAAATAAAGGTTAATTTCGGTTAACCTTTTTTATATGCTTTGAGAGGAGTTGATTAGTTATGCAAATAATAAAGGAAAAATATGAGATTGAGGAAACATTAGGAAAGAGAGTAAAAAATATGTTAATGTTTCTAAATCTTAAAGGTAAACTAGAAGAAGGAAATATAATTAGTATTTCTAAAACTAATCTTGCATATATTGAGCCACACAAATTAAAAATAAGAGATATTACATATTTATTCTTTAATGATTGTAATGATGTTTATATTAATTCATTAGAAAATAAAATACCATTTAATGAACTTCAAAGTTTTATTAAAGCACAAATTAACTAATACCATTCCCTAAATAAGGAATTGACAATTAAAATTATAATGATAAAATAAATAACCAATAAATGACAAGCAGTATCCGCCTTTATTAGAAAGAGAGGTACTTCTATGATTAAATGCACAATAAATTTTATATTAAATTTTAAGGAGTTAAAGGTATTAGTTAAATAGCTAGTATCTTTGACTCCCTTTTTTATGGAAAAGGAGTTGATAACAGATGAAGAAAAATGCTGCTATATATTGTAGAGTTTCTACTGATGATCAAGCAAGAGAAGGATATAGTTTACCAGAACAACAAGAAAAATTAAAAGATTTATGTAAGTATAGAGATTATAACATTTATAAAGTTTATGAAGATGCTGGAATAAGTGGCAAAGATATGGATCATAGACCAGCGTTTATGGAAATGCTAGAAGATGTTAGAGATAAGAAAGTAAATGTAATAGTTGCGTATAAACTAGATAGGGTTACTCGTTCAGTAAGAGATTTAGAAATACTAATAACAGAACTTGAAAAATATGAATGTGCTTTAGAATGTGCTATGGATGATATAAATACTTCAACTGCAAATGGTAGATTCTTTGTAAGAATGTTAACAGTTTTATCACAATTAGAAATTGAAAGAGTATCAGAGAGAGTAAAATTTGGTATGGTTGGAGCTATTAAAGATGGACATATACCAGTAAGAAAAACTTTAGGATTTATGAGAGATGGGAAAAAGTTAGTTATTAATCCTGAAGAAAAAGAAGTAGTAGTAAGAATGTTTGAATTATACTCTAAAGGTTATTCATATTCTAAAATAGCAAATATATTTAATGAAGAAAAAGTATTAAATAAAACTAATTGGAGAGAAAATTCATTACAACATTTATTATCAAATCCACTTTTTAAAGGAGATTTTGTAAGTGGAGGTAGAGTTGGAAATCCTATATATTATGAAAATGTGGTTGAACCAATAGTTAGTAAAGAACTATGGGAAGAATGTCAGGTTCAAACAAAGAAGAATACAAGAACTTATCAAAGAAGAAATGATTATATATTCTTTCAAAAAATATTATGTCCTAATTGCCATAGAATAATGGCTTGTAAAGCACCAGGCGGTAAAAAGAAACATTATATTTATTATAAGTGTAATGATTGTGGTTGTTATGTAAGAGAAGATATGTTAGAAGATAAACTAATCGAAGAAATATCTTTAATTATTGAATTTGATATAGTAGTTAGACAGTATTTTGCACCTCTTTTAAAGCATAAATTAGATAATCCTAATGATTTATTAAAAAAGGAAATAAATATCTTAAAAGATAAAGTAAATAGGCTTAAAGAGGCATATTTAAATCAAATAATAGATATTGATGAATATAAATCAGATAAAGAACATTTAGAAAAGAGAATAAAAGAAACAGAAGATAAATTAAAAGTAGAAAATGAATTAGAAGAATTTAATTTTAGTTTTGAGGATGTAATGCTTACTAGAGATTTAGAAAGCATAAAGTATATACTTGATCCACTATATCACAATAAGTTTTTAAAAAAGTGGAAAGAGTTAAGTATAAAACAAAAACAAGATTTAATAATGAATTATATTGATTCAATTGAAGTAATAAAAACAAATGATGATGTAAAAATAAAGAATATAAACTTTAGAAAAACATTTATAAAAGAATACGCTAAATTATTTAGTGATAGTGGATTAACTAGACATATTGACGTAAGTTCAAATAAAGATACTTCAGAAATGGAAGTTTGTTACCCAATGACTAGAGAAGAAGCTGAACAATATGTTGATAAATTATCAAGACATTGTCCGATAGAATATGTTGAAGTTAAAAAACAAAAATATGGAAATAATCAATTCAGATTAGATTATATAAATGCAGAAGAAAATACAATACCATTTAAAATGATTCCGATACTAAATAAAAAAGGGATTAAAAAGGTTGAGAGTTTTGGTGTAATTGGAGTTCCAAGACCACCTATAATATTAGAATTTGAAGAAAATATTTAAATAATCGGAAAATAGTAATATTGCGAACTACCAAGTTAATTAAATAACATCATAATATCATGATATAATAATTATTAGGAGTTGATCTTATGGATAAATATTTAGAGATTAAAAAAATGTTTGAATCAAAAGAAGATAAAGAAAATGCTATTGCTATGTCAAAGTATATGAGAAATATGTTTGATTTTTATGGACTTCATACTCCAAAAAGAAAAGAAGTTTATAATGATTTCATTAAAACTGAAAAGAAGTCAAAAACTATCGATTGGGAATTTTTAAATATATGTTATAAAGATAGTCATAGAGAGTTTCAATATTTAGTTTATGATTATTTACTTGCAATGAAACAATATGTTTCTTATGATGATATACCAATAATTAAAGAATATATAGTTAATAAATCTTGGTGGGATACAATTGATTTTTTATGCAAAGTTATTGGAGATATTGAAACAAGAGATTTAAGAGTTAAAGATTTAATGCTTGAGTGGTCTAAAGATGATAATATTTGGATTAAAAGAACAGCTATCGAACATCAATTAAATTTAAAGGATAAAACTGATTATGAGTTATTAGAAAAAATTATAATTAATTGCTTTGGAACAGATGAATTCTTTATAAATAAAGCAATTGGTTGGGCATTAAGAGAATATTCAAAGACAAATTCAACTTGGGTTAAAGAATTTATTAATAGATACAAAAATCAAATGAGTGATTTAAGTATTAAAGAAGCAAGTAAATATATTTAAAGATATCGTAAAATTAAGATATTCCCGTACATTTAAACTAGATGATTTTGTTATCATCTAGTTTTTATATATAATAAAAACCATTCTTATTTGAAAGGGGAATGGTTTTAT
>ONQM01000047.1 GCA_900319955.1 uncultured Eubacteriales bacterium
GTTCTATATGTATCATGATTATTTTTACATTTAAATCTAGGATGACTACTTCTTTTTTGAAAGAAGTTTGTATAACTTCTATCTAAATCATCTAGTGTATTTCTTGATACCATACTATCAATATCTTTTAACCATACATATTCATTTTCTAAGTTCTTAATATCTTTCTTCATATCACTAATATTATAATTAATATTTAATTCATTATAATATTTATCTTTTAAATCGAGATAGTGGTTATATATAAATCTACTTGTTCCCATAAATGAATTGAGCTTAGATTTAGTACATTCATCAGGATACATTCTAAACTTATAAGCTTTATAAATTTTCAAGCGAACCACCACCTTTGTAACTAACATTATTATATCAACAATTTGTTGATATTAAAAGAAATATTTAAGATTTTTTATATTTTTTTCTATAACTTTCCTATTTTTTTCTATAACTTTCCTATTATATAAAAGACTACTTGTACTTGACTTAAGATTAATAGGTTTGTTACCACTTTCTTTTAAATAAAGTGAACAAGTTCTATAAAATCCTCTTTCTGGATTTTCATTTAATGATACCCTTTCTGTATCCAAATAATTATTTTCAGAATAAGCATCCTTAATTGGCATTATTATAGTTAATACAAATGATATTATTATTAAAACTAATATTTTCTTACTCACAACTCTCACCTTAATAGTATTATATATGAAAATTGAAAAGAAAAAAAGAGGTTTAATCTCTAAACCTCTTCCATCTTGTTATCAAGCTTTTTAACTACTTTCTTACACATTTCTTTACCATTATCAATTATAGCATCATAGTTTGAAATTAAGTAATATGCTCCAACACCTGCTAAAGCACAAACCACCATTTTTTTAAAATTCAAAATTATCACCTCATAAATATTATTTACGAGTAATTATTTTTTATACTATCTTCTAAGAATTCTTTTATACTTGTTCTTCTGTAGTCAACAATATTATTATCAATTGCACACTTTAATGCATCTAAGTTTCCTATCATAATTAAATTCTTCTTGCATCTTGTAATTCCAGTATAAATAAGTTTTCTATAAAGCATTCTTTTATATGACATTGTAAGTGGCATTATGACGTAATTAAATTCACTACCTTGACTCTTATGAATTGATATTGCATATGCTTTTTTAAAAGATGCAAACATATTAGGAGTATATTTAACTTCCATATCATCAAATGTAATGTAAACTTCTTTTTTTGGTCTTACTTTTATTCTTGAAATTATACCAATGTCACCATTAAATACATTTTCATCTGGCATATTATTAAGCTGAATAACTTTATCTCCTTCTTTATATACTTCTTCTCCTATAGTTATAGTATTAGATTTTTCTTTATTAAACATAGATTCCATACTATTATTAATTCTATCTATTCCATTTAACCCTTTATACATAGGAGCGAGTACTTCAAAATCCTTATAAGATACATTTTCATATTTTTGAGATTCTTTTAATATATTAGGGAGCATGTCAGATTCACTACATTCTATTAGTCTTAGTGAATCATCTTTATTAAATATGCTTTTATCTAAAATTCCTTCTCTTATATTACTTGCAAGTTCAATTATGTTTGATCCTTCACTTTGCCTATAAAGTCTTGTTAAATGACATACATTAATTTTATGACTTCCAATAATATCACCAAGTAAGTTTCCTGCTCCAACGGATGGAAGCTGGTTCTCATCACCTACAAGTATTATGTGACAGTTTACACTTAAACCTCTAAGCAAGCTTGCAAATAATGATACATCTACCATACTTGCTTCATCAAGAATTACAAGTGATGCATGAGATTTATTATATTCATTTACTTTAAATGTATCATCATCTTTATTCCATTTTAAGAATCTATGGATTGTGGATGCAGGAAAGGCGCATGCTTCACTCATACGCTTTGATGCTCTTCCAGTTGGTGCGAGCAAGACAACTCTATCTTTAAGTCTTTCATAATCAAGTTTATTTACATGCTTGTAAAGCTCAATTATTCCTTTTTCAATTGTTGTTTTACCTGTACCTGGTCCTCCTGTTATAACAAGAAGACCTTTTATAATACTATTTTTAATAGCATTCTCTTGTGTTTCATCATAATCAACATTTAAATAATCTTCTACATATTTTAAATCACTATCAATTTTTTTAAATGTATTATCTTTTTCATGCTGCAATATATTAAGTCTTTTTACTATATATGTTTCAGAATCAAACATAGTCTTTTCATATATTCTATCATTATACATGACTATTTTATTATCTTTATTTAATTTATCAATAGCTCTATCAAATAAGTTTTCATCAACATTAATAGATAATACTTTAGGCATATACATTAATATATCTTCTTTTCTAAAATATGTATGACCAAAACTATCACTTAGTGTTTTCATAATATAAATAATACTTGATGATACTCTATTTATGTCATCTTTTTCTATTCCTTTATTAAGTGCTAAATAATCAACTCTTTTAAAGTTAAATTTATTTGAGTCAAGTACACTATAAATATTTTCATCTATTTTACTAATAGTTTCTTTTTTATATTTACTATAAATGAAAGTTGCCTCTCTAGTATTAAATCCCATATCTTCAAGTTTTATAATTGCTTCATAGCTTTCTTCATAGTTAAGTAGTGTATCATGAAGAGTTTTTATATCTTTTTCAGTAATTCCTTCTATTAGTATTAAATTATTAGGCTCATGAAGTATAGTATCAAGTGCATTACGTCCTAATACACTGACAATTTTTTTAGCTTTACTTTCTCCTATTCCTTTAAATAAATCACTTGATAAGAAACTTATCATACTGTCTTTATCTTCTGGTTTTAATCTTTCAACTTTTGAGAGAGAAAGTTCTTTTCCATATTTAGGAGTTTCTACTGGATCTCCATATAAAATATATGTATCTATTTCATTAAGTACCGGTGTATATCCTTTAAAAGTAATAACTTTACCAATGCTATCTTTAAATGCATCACTTGCTTCTTCTACTCTAAAAAGTCCTATTACAAAGCCATTATTTTCAAAAATAGACTTTCTAAATTTTCCTTTTACAAACTCACTCATTGGTAACTCCTATAACATATGGATAATCAATACTTTCAAGCTTAACATTAACAAATGTATTATGTTTTAATTCTTTCATAACTTTAACATGTAAATAATTTTCTGTATGTCCAAAAGATACTCCACTATCTACACTTTCAACTAAAATACTAAGTGTTTTGCCTAAAAACTTTTTAGCATAATTTATTTCAAGTTCTTTAGATACCTCTAACATTTTTCTTGATCTTTCTTTCTTTATGCTTCCTGGAAGATGACCATCTAACTCCATAGACTTAGTACCATGTCTTTCACTATATGGAAATACATGAATTTTTGCAAAACCTATCTTTTTAACTTCTTCTATGCTTTTATTAAAAAGGTCATCAGTTTCTCCTGGAAAGCCTACTATTAAGTCTGTTGTAATTGCAATATTCTCTCTTATTTTTCTAATTTCTTTTATCTTATCCTCATAGAATTTTAAATCATATTTCCTTTTCATGAGTGTTAATACTTCATCTGTTCCAGCCTGTAATGGAATATGTAAATGATTAACTATTTTCTTTTCATCTCTTAATACATTTAAAACATCTTCATTTAATTCAATTGGATCAATTGATGATATTCTTATTCTCTCTAATCCATCAACCTTACAAAGAGCTTTAAGAAGGTCTGCGAAAGACTCTGTCTTTCCTAAATCTCTTCCATATGCTCCAGTATGAATTCCTGTTAAAACAATTTCTTTATATCCATGTTTAACTAGTTCTTCTGCCTCTCTTATAACAGAATAAAAAGGCTTAGAGACTACTTTACCTCTAACATAAGGAATGATACAGTAAGTGCAGTAGTTGTCACATCCATCTTCAATTTTAATAAACGCTCTAGTTCTTCCCGGAAAGTCATTTAATGACATATCTTCAAAGTTTTCTGGAGCCCCTTTATACAAATCAACAATCTTCTTTTTAGTCTTAAAATATTCTTCGATTAAATCAGGAATCTTCTTCTTATCTCTATTTCCTACTGCAATATCAATACCATCTATTAAACCTTCTTTATTTGCTTCTATGAAACACCCCATAACAACAATGCAAGCATTAGGATTTTCTTTAATAGCTCTTCTTATCATTTTAGAAGATTTAGTATCTGCTGTTTCTGTTACAGTACAAGTATTTATAATATATATGTCACATTTATCTGAAAAGTCTTTTATTTCATAACCTCTTTTAATAAGTTCATCTTTAACATATTCAGTTTCATACATATTAACTTTACAACCAAGTGATAAAAGTCCTACTGTCATAAAAATCATCCCCTTAGACCTACTTATTATATCATAAGCAAAAGATAAAGAAAATTATTTCACTTTAACTTTTCTAATTCTTTTTCTGTTAAGCCTGTTGCTTTACAAACTATCTTAACATCTAATCCATCATTAATAAGACTTTTTGCAATATTAAGTTTCTCATTTTTTAAAATATTTTCTTTTAAGCTTTCTTCTATCATCATTTCTTTTTCACTCATGTAATCAGAAAGTTCTGGAATTTCTCCGCCCTTTCTTTCGTTTTCTATTTCTTTTATAGATTTAATTGGTGTCGGAAGCTTCTCTGGTGGTAAGTTACCATTTTTTATTATTGCATCACGCACATTTTTTCCAATATCATAATGAATTGTGTTGGCATCAGCTTCACTAATATTGTTCTGTTTTCTTAATTGTGCCTCAGTTTGAGATATTCTAAATATGTTTGCACCTAGCTCTTCACTTCCCATATTATCTAGTATATCTTCCCTATACCTTAGTTTCTTTCTCTTAAATATAGCATTAGCATCTTCTCCACTATAAAGTCCTCTATATCCAGAATTAGTAAATTCATCTAATTTTTTAACACCTTTTACTATTGCAATAGCATAAAGAAGTTTATTTTCTTCTTTGGTTTTGCGTCTTCTAAATAGTCTTTTATTCTCTTCTGCTAACCTTTCATATTCTTCTTCAGTTATCTCTTGTTTTCTTGTCTGCACTGCAAAATAGTTTTGAGCATCTGCAATTACTTTCTTTCTTGGATCACCATTCATAGTGATTAAATAACATGCATATCGAGAAAGTTTATAATCGTTAACATATTGAATATTTCCTTTTCCACCTGTTATCGGTTTGTTGATGTCAACAAACTGATAAGAAACATTGCTATTATTAGTTTTATCAATAACTTTTGAAAATTTTCTCCATTCAGTATACTCAAGTGCTTTCTGTAGTTCTCTAGCTTCCCAGTACTCCTTTCTATTTTCATCTATATGTTTTATAGAGTCAAATATAGTTTTAATCCTCCCTTATAAACTAATTTTAGTGTTGTCTATTCAAACAAACCAACTTATTTTTATTCTTCCCTATATATAATATTTGACAAAACTTTTAAGAAATGCAGAAAAAATAAAAAAAGTTAAAAAAAATGATAAAACTATCAACTTTTTACTTTGACATTTTTATCAGTTTTTATTTTAACATTTATATAAAATTATAAATATCAGCTTGTTAGGTAATATCTTCTTTCTTTATATTTATTTCATTCTTAACTGTATAAACTACTAATTTTAAACTTTCCATCTTTATCCTCCTCCTTATACAAAAATGGTATGTAATTCTTTTTAGAATTTACACACCACATTATACAAGTTCTAAGTGCATATTCTCCATTTTTATATTCAATTCGAGCTCTCCCAAACAATCTTCATTATTTCTACTTTTCTGCACAAGTGAAACTTGCGACAGACCTACAAAACACTAGCAAGAAATACGCTCTGACAGACCTCCACCGTAGACGTAGTCGGTGCTCATGCTAGTACTACACCAGCCGTTGAGGATGATGCCGTTGCTCGTACTGTAGAGACACCCGCCGAAGCGGGTGGAATAGACGTAAGAGCCACCATCACACTTTGTTCCATAATAATAGCATGCTGTCATTGTTCCTGTTCCATTGTTGCATGTATAATCTGCACTCCATCCATTTGAACCACTTATAGTATAAGTTGGTGGATTATAAGTTCCAGCATTTGTTGTAAATGTCTTATTACCATCACAAGTTGTTGTTCTTGAATAAGCACTATTTCCATCAGACCATCCATTCCATGTATAATTTGTATTTGCTGATCCACTAAAATTAACTGTTTGACCATAACTACAATTACCACCA
>ONQM01000032.1 GCA_900319955.1 uncultured Eubacteriales bacterium
ATTCCTGGCTGGCATTCTCTAATTCCATTACTTAACCAGTATGATATATTTGAAATGGGAGGAATTGATGGAATATATGTTCTATTTGAATTTATTCCACTTGTAGGACCTATAATATATTTAGTTTATCAAATAAAGGCATACCTAGAAATAAGTAAAAGATTTGGTCATGATACAGAATATGCAATACTTATGATTTTCTTCTCACCAATAATGTTTATAATACTAGGATTTGGTGATGACAAATATGAAATAAATAGAAGTGAAGTTACAAGTAATAATACAAACATAAATAGTCAAGTAGGTCTAAATACTGAATCAGATCAAAATCTAAATGTTACAGGAAATATAAACATAAGTATTACACCTGTAAAAAACAATATTCCTAGTACTAATGAACCAGTAATAAATGAAGAAAGTAATATACAAGAAAGCAGAACTAAAAAATACGAATCTAAATAATTTAAATAATAATAATGCATCAAATATTTTAAATAACAACGTTGCAAGTCCATCAAAAGAAAATGTAAAAATTACCGAAGAAAACAAAAACAATAATGAAAATATTATATAATCTAAGATAGAAAGTGATAAAAAAATCACTTTTTAATTTACAATAAAAGTATTATTTGATATAATAAACGCGAGTATTAAGAAATACTCCTTACCTATTTAATAGGTCATAAGTCCAAAAGGAGGTGCAAGAATGAATAAGTACGAAATGACAATTGTCGTAAGAACAGACATCGATGAAAAAGAAATAAAGAAAACAGCAGACGACATGAAGAAAGTTCTTGTTGATGCTAAAGCTAAAATACTAGAAGAAAAAGATCTAGGAGCAAAAGAATTAGCATATGAAATTAACAAGATGAAAACTGGACATTATTTCTTCTATACTGTTGAAACAAATAGTAAAACAGTAGATGAATTTGATCGTCTAGCAAGAATTAATGAAAATATTATTCGTCATTTAACAATTAGAGTTGATGACTAAGAAAGAGGAAAAAATGAATAAAGTAGTTTTAATAGGTCGTTTAACAAGAGATCCAGAATTAAGATATACAACAAATAACAATCCAGTATGCTCATTTACTCTAGCAGTTGATAGAGAATTTGGAAGAAATAACAATGATGCAAATAATGCAAATAATCAAACAGCAGATTTTATAAACATAGTTGTTTGGAATAAATCTGCAGAAAATTGTAAAAATTATTTATCTAAAGGTTCACAATGTGCTGTTGATGGAAGACTTCAAATAAGAACTTATGATGGTCAAGATGGACAAAGACATTATATAACAGAAGTAATTGCAAATAGAGTTGAATTTATAGGATCTAGAGGATCAAATGGTGGAGCATCTTACGGAAATGATGGAGGGCCAACACCATATGACTTTGCAGAAAGTAATGCATCAAGTGCACCAGCATCAAACGAAAGTAAGCCTGCAACTCAAGATGTCAGCAGCAATCCATTTGCAGAATTCGGAGCAAGTGTTGAAATAAACGACAATGATGATGAATTACCATTCTAAAAAGGAGGATTAACTGTGGCAGAATTTTATCGTAAAAAGAAAAAGGTTTGTATGCTTTGTGCTGGTAAAACAGTTTCATACAAAGACCCAGAAATATTAAAAAAATATACAAATGAAAAAGGTAAAATACTTCCAAGACGTGTAACAGGTACATGTGCACGTCATCAAAGAGTAGTAGCTCGTGAAATTAAAAGAGCACGTGCTCTTGGACTTTTACCATTCACAAAATAAGGATACCAAAAGTATTCTTTTTTTCTTCCCTTAAATAGACATAACAATTAAATTATTATATAATATTTATTGCGAGGTACCCATATATGAAGAAGAATAAAAATTATAAAAAACTAAAGAAAATGATTAATAAATCTAAAACAGTATTTTTTATGAATCACAAGAATCTAGACCTTGATGCAATAGGATCATCAATTGGTATGTATAGCATACTAGAAGATATGAAAAAAGAATGCTTTATAATAGTTGATGATGAAGAACATGAAAAAGGTGTAGGAAAAATATTAAAAGAAGTAGAAGGAGTATATAATATTATTAGTAGCAAAGACCTTCCAGTATTCTTAAATAAACATCCAAAGAAAAACTTATTAATAATATTAGATACTAATAAAAATGAACTTCTTCAAAATAAAGATGCACTTGAATATTTTGAAAATATTGCTGTAATAGATCATCACAAAATAGATAAAGATACAATTGATGCAAAACTAATAATAAATGAAGAAATATCAAGTACATGTGAAATGGTACTAGAACTAGCTAACTACTTTGAAAAGAAATTTAAACCATATGTATGTACCCTACTTCTTGCAGGAATAACATTAGACACAAACAACTTTAGTTTAAAAACAGATAGTAATACATTCTATGCAGCATACACATTAACAGCATATGGAGCTAGTGTAAATAAAGTTCAGTATCTTTTAAAACAAGATTTGGAAACGTATGCTGAAAGACAAAAACTACTTTCAAATGTAGAATTAAAAAATGGAATAGCAATTGCAAAAGGTTCACCATACATTATATATAGAAAAGAAGATCTAGCACGTATTGCAGACACCCTACTATATTTTAATGATGTAGAAGTATCTTTTGTACTTGGAAAAATAAATAAAGAAGATGTAGCTCTTTCAGCAAGAAGCCTTGGAAACAAAGATATAAGTAAAACACTTGAAAGATTAAAAGGTGGTGGAGATTCTAGAACTGGTGCAGCAGTATTCAAAAACAAAAAAATAAGTGAAGCAGAAGATTTGCTAGAAAATGCATTAAAAGGAGGCAAGTAAAGATGAAAGTAATATTCTTAAAAGATGTTAGAAAACAAGGAAAAAAAGGAGAAATAAAAGAAGTAAAAGATGGATATGCAGAAAACTTTCTTATAAAGAATGGATATGCAACCAAATTAAATGATGAAAGCAAGCGTCAGCTTGATCATGATATAAAAGTTGAAAAAGAAGAAAAACAAGCTGAAAAAAACAAAGCACTTGATATAAAGAAAAAACTTGATGGAAAAGTATTAGAGTTTAAGGTAAAAACAGGAGAAGGAGATAAAGTCTTTGGAAGTGTAAGTCCAAAAGCAATAAAAGATGAACTTTTAAAAGAAGGAATAAAAATAGATAAAAAGATGATAAATCTAAATAGTAATCTATCAACACTAGGATTTCATGATGTAGAGCTTGATTTATATAAAGGGGTAACATCAAAAATAAAAGTACACATTATAAAGTAGAGGTGAAAATATGGCCCTAAGAACAATGCCAAACGATATAGAAGCTGAAAAATCAGTACTTGGTGCATGCTTTCTTTCAAAAAATGCACTTAATGATGCATATGAAAATCTAGATGAAGATAGCTTCTATGATAATAAAAACTTAACTATATTTAAAGGAATAGAAGCATTAAATGAAAAGAAAACACCACTTGATATAGTAACTCTTACAACATATTTAAAAGACAATAACATGCTAAATGATGCAGGAGGAGTTGAATATATAACAAGTGTTGTAAACTTTGTACCAGTAGCTTCTAATGCAGATTATTATATAAAAATAGTTAAAGAAAAAAGTTTAATGAGAAAATTAATAAAAACAGCAGAAAATATTGCATCAGATGGTTATAATACACAAGAAGATATTAATAACACCTTAGATGAGGCAGAAAGAAAAATATTAAGCATTGCAAAAAATAGAAATACAACAGAATTTAGATCAATACAGGAAGTAATGAAAAAAACAGAAGAAAATCTAGAGACACTTTCAGAAATGAAAGGTGATGTAACTGGCCTTTCAACAGGATGGTATGATATAGATAAAATAACAGCAGGTCTTCATGAAAATCAGTTAATTATTTTAGCAGCACGTCCTGCTGTTGGAAAAACTGCTTTTGCACTTAATCTTGCAGTAAATGCAGCAATAAATGATAAAGCAACAGTTGCAGTATTCAACCTTGAAATGGGAGCAGAACAATTAGCATCAAGAATTTTATCATCTTTAGGGCAAATAGATGGATATAAACTTCAAACTGGAAAACTTTTAAATGAAGATTGGAAAAAGGTAAGTGAAGCAATAAGTCAGTTAGAAGGAGTAAACTTGTACATAGATGATTCAGCAGATTCAACACTAGGGTCAATAAGAGCAAAATGCAGACGTTTAGCATCATCAGAAAAAGGACTTGATTTAATTGTTATCGATTACTTACAATTAATAAAAACAGGTATAAACTATGGAGCAAACCACCAGCAAGAAGTATCAGATATATCAAGAGCACTTAAAATGCTTGCAATGGAACTACATGTTCCAATAGTAGCTCTTGCACAATTATCACGTGCAGTTGAAGCTCGTGAAGATAAGCGTCCATTAATGAGCGATTTAAGAGATTCAGGATCAATCGAACAAGATGCAGATATAGTATCATTCTTATATAGAGATGATTATTATAATAAAGAAGCACGTAATGATGATAACACAAGTGTTACAGAGCTTATTATTTCAAAAAACAGAAGTGGTACAACAGGAACAGTTGAATTATTATTTAAGAAAAATACAAGTACATTCTTAAACATAAGAAAGGAGGCACCACAAGGTGAAGAAAAATAAAATTATAATACCTTTATTAATTGGAGCATCAGTATTTTCACTTGGAATGAAAAATATGTCTCTAACACCACACACAGCATATAGAGTATATTTATATGGCAAAAGTATAGGACTTATAAAATCAAAAAGCTCACTTGAAAAATACATAGATAAAATGCAGTCATCATTAAAAGCAAAATATAATGTTAATAAAGTATATGCTCCAGAAGGATTAAAAATAGAAAAAGAAATAACATATGATGATAACATTACATCAACAACAAAAATATATGATAAAATAAAAAATAGTACATCATTTACATTAGATGGATACAAAATAACAATAAGACCTTATGGTGATGACAAAAAGAAAAAATCAAAAATAATATATGTACTTGATAAAAATGTATTCAAAGATGGAATAGATACAACAGTAAAGTCATTTGTGTCAAAAGCAGATTATAACACATATAGTAAGAACAAAAAACAAACAATAAAAGATGTAGGTAAAATAGTTGAAAACATCTATATAGGAAATAAAATAACAATAAAAAAAGCAAAAATACCTGCAGATAAGAAAATATACACAGATGAAGATTCACTAAGCAAATTTCTACTTTTTGGAAATAATAATGATAATAATATTTCAAAATATGTAACAAAAGAAGGAGATACAATAGAAGATGTTGCATTTAATAATAAAATGTCTACAGATGAATTTCTAATAATTAACCCAAATTTTACAAGTAGTAGTGCACTTTTATACCCAGGACAAGAAGTAAATATTGGTGTTTTAAAGCCAGAAATAAGTATAGTTGAACAAGATAAAGTAGTTGCATATCAAGAGAAAAACTTTACAACAAAAACAGAAGAAGATGGAAGCAAATTAACAAACTATAGTGAGGTAAAACAAAAAGGTGTTAAAGGAAAAGATAAAGTTACACAAAATGTAACAAAAGTAAATGGAGAAACAATAAACATAGAAACGACATCGGAAGAAGAAATAACACCAGCAATCGAAGAAATTGTAGTTAAAGGAACAAAGAGCGCATTACAATACGGAAATGTTACATCAGGATATGGTGCAGTAGTAGCAACCAAAGGAGAATGGGGTTGGCCTGCAACATGTAATACAATTTCAAGTCCATTTGGCTATCGTTGGGGAACACTTCATGATGGAACAGATATAGCAGGATGTGGCCTTGGATCAAATATTTTTGCAGCACAAGCTGGAACAGTTGTAACAGTAAAATCACACCCAGTAAATGGTAAGTATATAGTAATAAATCATAACAATGGATACTATTCTCTATATGCGCATCTATCTGGATTTAATGTAAGAGAAGGACAAAATGTATCTAAAGGAGAAGTAATTGGTTTTATGGGAAGAACAGGAGCAGCAACAGGAGTTCACTTACATTTTGCAATTTGGCATGGATATCCTTATCGTGGAGGTAAAGCATTAAATGCAATGTCTTTCTACTAAAAATATGTATTTTATGACAGTAGCAACTGGATCAAAAGGAAACTCATCTATACTTATATGCGGACCTACAAGACTAATAATAGATGATGGAGTATCCTACTTAAGACTTAAAAGAGCAATAGAAAGTGTTGGACTAACATTTAAAGACTTTAGTGGAATACTAATAACACATGCACATAGTGATCACGTAAAAGGATTAGAAACTACTCTAAAAAATACAAAACTAAAAGTATTAGTACCAAAAGAAATGTATCCAGAACTAAGAGAAATAGTGCCAAAAGATAGAGTTATATTTATTAAAGAAAATAATAAATTAAATGATACAGAAATAACCCTTTTTAAAACAAGCCATGATGCAGATTGTAGTGTTGGATTTATAATAACATATAACAATAAATCACTAGCATACATTACAGATACAGGGTATATAAATAGAAAATATTTTGATATGTTAAAACATAAAGATATATATTTAATTGAAAGTAATCATGATGAAGAAATGCTAAGAAATGGTCCATACCCTCCTTTTTTAAAAGCGAGGGTATTGAGCGACCATGGACATTTATCAAATAAAATGACTGCAAGTTACTTAGACAAATTTGTTGATGAAAATACAAAATATGTTTTTTTGGCACATCTTTCCGAACACAATAATACGGAGGAGTTAGCACTTTCAGAAACAAAAGAAAAATTAAAAGATAGAAAAACAAAAATACTAATAGCAAAACAAAACGAGCAAAGTGAGTTGATAGAGGTATGATAAAAATAATATGTGTAGGTAAATTAAAAGAAAAATATTTAAAAGATGCAGTAAATGAATACCTAAAAAGAATATCTAAATATCAAAAAATAGAATTAATTGAACTAGAAGATAAAGGATATAGTGATATAGAAAAAGTAAAAAAAGAAGAAGGTGAAGAAATACTTAGACACATTGATAATAAAAGTTTTATAATAACATTAGAAATAAATGGTAAAGAGCAAGATAGTATTTCCTTTGCGAAAAAGCTTAGCGATATTAATATAACATATCCAAATATAACATTTATAATTGGAGGAAGTTATGGACTATCAGATGAAATAAAAAAGAAAAGTATGCTTCCCCTATCTTTTTCTAAAATGACATTTCCACATCAACTATTTAGAGTAATGCTATTAGAACAAATATATAGAGCTTTCAAAATAAATAATAATGAAAGTTATCACAAATAAGGAGTAAATATGATAGGCAATAGTTGGGACAAATATTTAAAAGAAGAATATGAAAAAACATATTTCAAAGATTTAATGAAATTTGTAGATGAAGAATATGAAACAAAAACAGTATATCCACCAAAAAACGAAATATTTAATGCATTTAAATATACACCTTATGAAAATGTAAAAGTAGTAATATTAGGACAAGATCCATATCACGAGGAAGGACAAGCAGAGGGACTTTCATTCTCAGTTAAAAATGAAATAGGAAGGCCACCTTCTCTTCAAAACATATTTAAAGAACTTGAAAGTGATTTAGGTATTAAAGTATCAAATAACAATTCATTAGCACCATGGGCATTTGAAGGAGTATTACTTTTAAACTCAGTACTTACAGTATTAAAAGGTGCCGCAGCATCACATGCAAATAAAGGATGGGAAACATTTACAGATGATGTTATAAAAATAATAAATGAAAAAGATACACCAGTCGTATTTATACTATGGGGTAATTATGCTAGAAGTAAAAAGAGTTTAATAACAAATAAACGCCACCTAGTTCTTGAATCCCCTCACCCATCTCCATTTTCAGCATATCATGGATTCTTTGGATCAAGACCTTTTTCTAAGACAAATAAATTCTTAAAGAAAAATGGAATAAAAGAAATAAACTGGAAAATTTAAATAATAAGGAATAAAAATAATATGAAAGTAAGATTGATTCCAATGATTGATGAAAAAGGATTTAACGATATTTATGGTCTAGATATGTTGATGATGATTACTTATTATTTCAAATTGATTCATCAATTATTGCATCAGCAGTTCTTTTTAGTGGTATAAATAAAAACCTTTAAAATGAACCAGGATATAAAGCTACATATGTGTTAAAAAAAGTTTCTAAAAAAAATTAAACCAATAACATTAGATGAACTTAGTGAGCATTGTCCAAAGTTTAATAGATTTGGTCAAGGAAAAACAGAATTCTTATTAATAAAAAAAGACTAATCACTACCTTTAGTCTCTTTTACTTCCCATAAATCAAAATCTTTGAAATGACAGAATAGTTTAGTAATATGACTTGAATCTCTTAAATCATTATACTTTTTAACACTATCATTATAGTATTTTTTAGATGCTTCTAAACTAGAATCATTATCACGAATATCTTCATTTAATTTTTTTACTTCACTATTCTTTAATAATTTTTCATCATCAATTAATTCATCTTGAAACTTAGAATTAATTTCATTTAAAATTTTATCAAGTCCCCTATCATCAAAGTTATCAAAATCTATTTCATCAAAATTTTCTTTATAATCATCATTAACTAAATCTTTTGTCTTTAAAATAAGTTCTTTTTTATCATTTAAGTAAATTGAAATATCATCAAGAGCTTCATCAATTTTATCTAAAATTATTTTTGATCTAATCTTAGTTATATGAACTTTTACAAAATAAATAACAATTAAAACTAAAATTATAAGAAAAATACAAACTTTAATAACCATATTAAATTTCATCAGCACCAACCTCTAACACCAATTATAACAAAAAAGGTACAATTATTCAAATACTATATAGTCAATAAAATTGTTACATACAAGAATAAGCTTATTAGAGTTAACATCTCTTATCAAGGTAAAATTGTCATTTACGTTTTCAATATTACCCTTAAATATTATATCTTTCCACTCTTTTGAATTAGGAAAAGATACATAGAAGTTAGCAATTTTTCCTTTAAGCATCATTAAAAAATTATTTCCATAATAAAATTTATTTTTTTCTTCTCTCCTATTTGGATATACATCATTTATCAAATTAATCACCTAATAAATATTATGAAAGAAAGAAAAAAATATTACTAATTTAAATCCTCATCAAAAACTTTAATAGTACCGGTAGGTTCAGTACCTTTAATAAAATACATAAGTTTTTTCTTTTTAGCATTATCTGTAACAATATTTCCACTTATAGGATCTACAAAGAAAGCATTTAAATTATTTGGCTTTTTATACCAAACGTCTTTCTTATTTTCCTCATAAGCCTCAGTCATATTATACCAAATATTTTGTGCAGGAGATGCAATATTAGATATTTTTCTATTATCATCATATCCAAGCCATACGAGAGATAAAATATCTTTATTATATCCAATATACCATTCATCAGTATCAGTTGTGCCAGATTTAATGGCATACTTGTGTTTAAGCTTAGAATTAAGTCTAATAGCAGTTGGATAATTGTAATCAATGAAATTAGGATCATACGTAGATGTAAGCATATTGTTTAGGATAAATGTTATGCTAGAGTTAAGAACAGGCTCTGCTTCATTTTTTGACTTATAAAGTACTTCTCCATCACCATCCTCTACTCTTTCAATTATGTGGGGCTCTACCCTCTTACCAAGATTTGCAAAAGATGAAAATCCACCAGCCATATCAATAATATTAATTTCGGATGTACCAAGAGGAAGAGATGGGACCGCTTTAAGCTTAGCATCAATCCCTACCCTTTTAGCAACATTAATAGTTTGATCAGGACCTAAAAACATATTTGCTTTAACAGCATAAATATTATCAGAATAAGAAACAGCTGCTGCCATACTAATTGGTTTATTAGCATACTTATTATTATAATTGTGAACTGTATATACATTATTATTTCCAAGATTAAAAGATGTTTCAGAACTTATGAATTGACTGCTAGTAGTAAATCCGTTTTCAAGAGCAGCATAATAAAGAAATACCTTCATCGTAGATCCTACTTGTCTCTTAGAGTTAACCGCTCTATTATACGTTGATTTATTATAGTCCTTGCCACCAACAAGAGCGATTATTTTTCCAAATTCAGGTTTAATCATAACAGCAGATGCCTGTAAATCTTTTTTAGAGCCTATTTCATTTTTAATAGAAGACTCTAAATTATCTTGAGCTTTAGTATCCAAATTAGTATAAATCTTAAGCCCTTTAGTATTATTAAAATTTTTAAAACCTGGAATACTTTTAAGTTCACTTAATGTTGCATTTTGATAATACATATATTTATTCTTTATACTGCTTTTTTCTCCTTTTATTTTAATTTTTTTGCGATAAGCATCTTCTGCATCAACTCTAGACACAACACCATTTTTAACCATTAGTTTTAGAACATTTTTTTGTCTTCTTTTTACATTATCATAATGTGTTAACGGATTATAATAAGATGGAGCCTTAGGAATACACGAAAGCATACTAGATTCTGCAAGATTAAGATCCTTAACATCCTTTCCAAAATAGAAAAGTGCTGCACGTGATGCACCATACATTCCATTACCATAGTTAATTGTGTTTAAATATCCCTCTAATATCTCATCTTTAGAGTACTTAGATTCAAGTCTAACTGTGTATAAAGCTTCATCAATTTTTCTTTTAAAAGTCTTATCAAAATCTAAAAATAAATTTTTAACATACTGTTGTGAAATAGTAGAAGCACCTTGACTCAAACTTTTTGATTTAATATTAGAAATCATTGCACCAATCATTCTAGGAACATCAAATCCATGATGCTTATAAAAATTTTTATCCTCAGCAGAAATAGTTGCAAGCTTAACATACTTAGACATATCATCAAGCCTAGTATAACTTTTATCCCCAACACCTGTGAAAAAAACCTTTTTATCTTTATCATACATTACAATATTATTGATATTATTAATACTTAGTTTAGGACTTAATTTTCCATAAAGAAACAAAAGAAAGATTAAAAGGAAAAATAAAATGATAACAAATAAAAAGATTCTAATTATTTTTTTAAACACGTATAATCACCAATAATAGTATTAGAAGAAAATAAAAAAATATGTATAAAAATTACTAAAAACATGATATAATAAGCTAAGTTTAGTGGTGGTCGAATGGAAAACATAAAAATAAAAGTTAAAATAGGAAAAGATAATAATATTTATAATGCATCATTAAATAATAATAAAATATACTTTGTAGATAGAGATGAAGATAAAACAGTTAATATATTAGATTTAAAAGAAAACACTTTAAAGCGAGATAACAATAAATATTATTTGAAATTAATGTTTATAAAAGGAAAAGAAACAGATGTAGTGTTAGAAGATAAAACACTTAACAAAAAGTTAAATATGAAATTATTTACAAAAAGCATAAAAAAGAGTGAAAAATATATAGAAATAATATATACTTTAAATGAAGAAGAATTTAAAATTACTATAGAAAGAGTGATATAAATGAGTATAATAAAAGAATTAAAAGAAAGTCTAAAAGAAATAGTTAAAGAAAGTGGATATGAAGAAGATGATCTAGCTTTCTCATTATCACAAAGAAAAGATTTAGGAGACTATCAGTTAAATGATGCACTAAAACTAGCATCAAAATACCATGAAAATCCAATACAAATTGCAGAAAAAATTGCAGGAAATTTAAAAAAAGATGCAAGATTCATTAACGTAAATATAGCAGGACCAGGCTTTATAAACTTCAGTTTAAGTGATGAATTTCTTTGTAAATCAATGAATTTAATAATTGAAAATAAAGAAAACAATATTGATAAAGAAGAAGAAAAGAAAATATTTATGGACTATGGAGGTGCAAATATTGCAAAAACACTTCACGTTGGACATCTTCGTTCTGCAAACATTGGAGAAGCGGTTAAACGTCTTTCTCGTGCTCTTGGATATAACGTAATAAGTGATGTACATTTTGGAGACATTGGAAGACAGTCAGGCATGGTAATATCAGAAATTAAAGAAGAGCATCCCAATCTTCCATACTTTGATGAAAACTATAAAGGAGACTATAATGATATAGATTTTGAAATAACAGAAGATGATTTAGGAAGAATATATCCTTTAGCAAACACTAAAGCTAAAGAAGATCCTAAAAAAATGGAAGAAGTAATTGAAATAACAAGAAAACTTGAAGAAGGCCATAAAGGATACAATGCATTATGGAATAAAATAAAAGAAGTATCAATAAAAGATATAAAAGGCGTATACAAAAAAATAGGTACAACATTTGATCTTTATGAAGGAGAGTCCGACTGTTATCCATACATTCCAGAAATGATTAATGAAATGAGAAAAAAAGGGTATTTAAGAAAAAGTGAAGATGCAGAAGTAATTGATGTAAAAGAAGATACTGATAAAGAACCAATGCCACCACTTGTAGTTGTTAAAAGTAATGGTGGAGCACTATATGCAACAAGAGATCTAGCAACAATAAAATCTAGAATGGAACGTTTTAACCCAGATGAAATATGGTATTTTGCAGATAATAGACAAAGTCTTTATTTTGAACAAGTATTTCGTGCAGCACGTAAAACTGGACTAGTAAATAAAGAAACTAAACTAGGTTTCTACGGATTTGGAACAATGAATGGTGAAGATGGAAAACCATTTAAAACAAGAGATGGTGGAGTAATGAGTCTTAAAGAGCTCATAAAAATAGTAACAGATGAAGAAGAAAAGAAAGTAAATGAAGATATAGTTGGTAAAGAAAATAAAACTAAAGTTGCAGAAATGGTAGGAATATCTTCTCTTAAATATGCAGATTTAATACCATATAGGGAAACAGACTATATATTTAGTAAAGATAAATTCTTAAGCTTAGATGGGAAGACAGCACCATATCTTTTATACTCAGTAGTTAGAATAAAATCACTTCTTAAAAAAGCAGATGAAAAATGCTACATGGTAACAAAATTAAAAGGAACAGAAGATAGAAAATTAATGCTTACACTTCTTAATCTTCCAACAGTACTTACAAATAGTTTAAAAATTAAAAGTCTTAATGAACTATCAGATTACATATATGAGCTTACAAGTGCATACAATTCATTTTATAATTCAAACAAAATATTAACAGAAAAAGATGAAAAATTAAAATCAAGCTGGATAGCACTTTCTAAACTCGTTTATGATACAAATATTTACATTTTGAATATACTAGGATTAGAAGTACCAGAAAAAATGTAAAAAATGTATTGCATATAGTTAAAATATATGGTATAAATATTCTTGATTTTTTATTACGAGCGAAAAAGCTCAAGTGGAGGTTATTATGACTATTTCAAAGATGAAAAAAGAAGATTTAGAATTATTATCAAATAAGGATATAACATATAAACTTATTGAAGAGGGAGGAAAACCTGAGTCAACTGCAGACTTATTTAGAAAAATAATAAAACTTTTAGACTTACCAGAATCAACATTTGAAAATAAGATAGCAGATTATTATACAGCACTTTCAACAGACAAAAGATTTGTATTATTAAGTGATGGAAAATGGGATTTAAGAGAACATCATACATCAGACTCTCTAAAAACGGATGATGATGACTTAGATGAAGAAGATGAAGAAGTAGAAGAAAAAGAAGAAAATGATATGGAAGAAGATACAGATGAGGATGACTATAGTGATTCAGATGATAATCCATATGATGACTCTCAAGAAGATTTAAAGGATTTAGTTGTAATAGATGACGATGACTTAGATAGTGATAATTAGAGTTATCACTTTTTAAGTGTAAAAAAATATGTTATACTATAAGCATTAGAAAGGAATGATTATATGTTTGAACATCTAGAAGAAATAGAAAAAAGATATAATGAAATTGAAAATGAATTAACAAAACCAGAAGTTTTGAGTAACATCAAAGAAACAACAAAATTAACAAAAGAATTAAGTGAACTAGAAGATGTTGTAAAATGTTTTAAGAATTATAAAGAAGTTTTAAAACAGCTTGATGAAAATAAAGAACTTCTAAAAGACAAAGACCTAGGAGAAATGGCAAAAGAAGAAATAGAAAGATTAAATAAAGAAAAAGAAAGCCTAGAGCATAACTTAGAGCATCTATTAATTCCAAAAGATCCTAATGATAGTAAAAACGTAATAATGGAAATTCGTGGTGCAGCAGGTGGAGATGAAGCAAATATTTTTGCAGGAGACTTATTTAGAATGTATACAAGATATGCAGAGAAAAAAGGTTTTAAATATGAAGTATATAATGCTGTAGAAGGAGATGCTGGAGGATATGCTCAAATAGAGTTCATTATAAAAGGTGAAGGAGCATACAGTAAATTTAAATATGAATCAGGATCTCATAGAGTTCAGCGTGTTCCAAAAACAGAATCAAATGGACGCTTGCAAACATCAACTGCGACAGTACTAGTAATGCCAGAAGCAGAAGAAGTAGATGTTGAAATAGATCCAAAAGACTTAAGAATAGATATATATAGATCAAGTGGAAAAGGAGGACAAGGAGTTAACACAACAGACTCTGCAGTAAGAATTCAAAACAAAGAAGAAGCTATGAGAGTACTTAAAGCAAGACTTTATCAAATGGAAGAAGAAAGAAAAGAACGCGAAGAAGGCCAGGAAAGAAGATCAAAAATAGGTACTGGAGATAGAGCAGAAAAAATAAGAACTTACAACTATCCGCAAAATAGAGTAACAGATCATAGAATAGGTTTTACTACAAAAAATCTAGATAGAGTAATGGATGGAGACCTAGATCCAATAATAGATGCACTTGGAGAAGAAGACGAAGCAAGAAAACTAGCAGGAGAAAAAAATTGACAGTAGAAGATCTCCTCGTAGAGGGAAAAAGCAGCATTCATAGTGATCATGCAAAAATTTTACTGGCAGAACTTCTAAACCTAAACCCACTTGAAATGCTCCTTCACTTAGATGATAAAGTAGAAAATGATACAATAACAAAATATAGAAATGAAGTAAGAGCACTTCTAAATGGAAAACCACTTCAATATGTAATGGGATATACAAACTTTTATGGAAATAAATTTATAGTAAATGAAAGTGTTTTAATACCAAGATTTGAAACAGAAGAACTAGTTGAAAACTTAATAAACTATATAAATAAATATTTTAAAGAGAGTATAGATATAATTGATTTAGGCACAGGATCAGGTGCCATTGGAATAACACTAAAGAAAAAAATTCCTTTATCAAATGTGGATTTATTAGATATATCAAAAGATGCTTTAGAAGTAGCAAAAAAAAACGCTGATAATATGAATGCTGAAGTAAATCTAATAGAAGGCGATATGCTAGAAAGCGTAGATAAAAAATATGATGTAATTGTATCAAATCCACCTTATATAAAAACAGGCGAAGAAATAGAAAAAATAGTAGAGAAAAATGAACCACATTTAGCACTTTATGCTGGAGAAGATGGGCTCTTATTCTATAAAAAAATATTAAAAAAAATAAATAAAAACTTAAAAGATAAATTTATAGTAGCATTTGAAATAGGATCTGATGAAAAAGAAAATGTAATAAAGCTAGTTAATAAATATATGAAAGATGTTACAATAATACCTAAAAAGGACATGTCAGAAAAAGACAGAATGATATTTATAATATCAAATAATTTAATAAATGAATAAAAATTTAAAAATCACTCTATATAAAAGTAGGGTGATTTATTTATGAAGAAATTTTGGATAGTATTATTAATGATAGGAATAATATTAAGTCTTAATGATTTTAATAAGAAAGATGATGACATAGTAAGATTTAGAGTAATATCAAACAGTAATAGCAAAAAAGACTATGAAAATAAAATAAAAGTAAAGAAAATACTTACAAAAGAAATGAAAAAAGATCTTGAGGGGTGTTCATCACATGATGATACTATGCTAGCATTAAAGATGAATGAAGATAAATATAATAAACTTGTGTATAACTCTCTTGGAAATAATAATTATAAAGTAAGCCTTGGTAAAAACTACTTTCCCGCAAAAGAGTATAATGATAAATACTATAAAAGTGGAAAATACGACTCACTTGTTGTAACACTAGGAAAAGGAGAAGGCAAAAACTTTTGGTGTGTACTTTTCCCACCATTATGTTTTGCAGAAAATAATAATAAAAAAGATATTGAATATCATTTTGCAATTAAGGATTTTATAGAAAAATACATACTTAAAAGGTAAAGTTTTATTGACAAGTCTTTATTAATTTAATATCATATTAGTGAGAAATAAATATTAAGAACATTAATTTTCTATTTAAATAAAATATGATAGAAGGAGACTTTGAAGTGAAAATATTAGAAATAACTGGTGGTAATACACTAGAAGGAACAATAAGAATAAGCGGTGCTAAAAATAGTGCAGTTGCATTAATACCAGCATCAATACTTGCAGACGAAGAGTCTACTATATTAAACATACCTGAAATAACAGATATAGATGCTTTATGTGATATATTAGGATACTTAGGAGCAGAGACAAAAAAATCATCTGAAAGCATTATAATTAATCCTAAAAACATGAAAAACAAAGAAATAAGTGATATTTATTCAAGAAAACTAAGAGCATCATATTACTTTATGGGTGCACTTTTAGGAAAATATAAAAAAGCATCAATGTACTTTCCAGGAGGATGCTCAATAGGAGCTCGTCCAATAGATCTTCACTTAAAAGGCTTTGAAGCGTTAGGAGCAAAAGTAAAAGTAAAAGGAAACAAGTATACAGTAGAGGCTAAAAACTTAGTTGGAGCACCAATATATCTTGATATAGCATCAGTTGGAGCAACAATAAATATAATGCTAGCAGCAGTAAAAGCAAAAGGAATAACAACAATTGATAATGCTGCAAAAGAGCCTGAAATAGTAAATGTTGCAACATTCCTAAATAACATGGGCGCCCGTATAACAGGAGCAGGAACATCAACAATAAAAATAAGAGGAGTAGAGCATTTACATGGATGCTTTCATGAAGTAATTCCAGATAGAATAGAAGCAGGTACATACTTAATAATAGGAGCATTATGTGGTAAAAATTTAAAAATAGATAATATAATTCCAGAACACTTAGATAGTTTAATATCAAAAATGAAAGAAGCAGGAGTAGACCTAAAAATAGGATCAGACTATATAGTAGTTAATAAGAAGAATGATTATAAAGCAGTATCAGCAAAAACTGCAGTATATCCAGGCTTTCCAACAGACTTGCAGCAACCATTTACAGTATTCTTAACAAAATGTAAAGGAACAAGTCACATGACAGAAACAATTTGGGAAAACCGTTTTATGCATGTACCATATTTAATTAGTATGGGAGCAGATATAGAAGTAAATGGAGATACACTAAATATAAAAGGACCAACTGATCTTCATTCATCAGAAGTAGTAGCAACTGATCTTCGTGCAGGAGCTGCATTAGTAGCAGCAGCACTCTCTGCAAAAGGAACAACAAAAATAACAAATGTGGAACACATATTAAGAGGATATGAAAAAATAGTTGAAAAATTAAAAGGTGTAGGTGCTAAAATAGAAAGTCTTGAAATATAATATAACAAGACTTTTTATTTTGGTGATTAAATGAAAATAATAAAAATAATAAAATTAATATTTTTAATAATTATAATAATACTAGTATATTTAATTTATAATTTAAACAATTACAAAGATATAACATACTTATCCTTAGGAGATAATAATTCATACATAAAAGATAAGTATGGTGGACTAACATATAATTATCAGGAATACTTAAAAATATATTTAAAAAATAAAAATAAATTAAATAAATATTATTCTTACTCTAAAAATGATCTTACAATAAACGACCTAATAAATGATATAAAATTAAATAAAAAAATAAATAAAATAGGAATAAAAAGTATATTAAGAGAAAGTAAGATAGTAACACTTAATATTGGAAATAATGATCTAGTAATAGAAAATAATATAAATGGGCCATACTTAAAAGAAAAGACAGTAAATAGTGTATTTAAAAAATATAAAAAACTTTTAAAAGAAATTCATAAATATAATAGTAAAATATATGTAGTATCAAACAAAAACAAATATAAAGATTTAACAGATAAATTAAATGATAAAATAAAAGCTTATCTAAAAAATAAAGAGGATATCTTTATAGAAGAAGAAAATGAAGAAAAAATATTTAATAAAATAAAACTTTACACTGAGAAAGAAAAATAAGTTATCAAAAGGTTTACAAAAATAAATGGAATAATGTGATTTGGTATAATAAACAAGTCTAAAAAAGGTAGAGAGGGTAATGTATTGTGATAGAATTTATTATATGTGATGATAACAAAAGTAGAATAACCGAAATAGAAGAACATATTGATAATTTTATGGGAGAACATACCAAAATTAGATATACTAAAAAACATTTTTTTGGATATGGAAGAAATTTTTATAAATGCGTAGAAGACCTATCAACATTTAAAGTTTATTTGCTTGATATAAATACTAAAATGGGTAGTGGTATGGATGCAGCTAGAAAGATAAGAGAAGTATATGATGATTGGAATTCAATAATAATTATTGAAACAATCCATGTAGAAGAACGTTTTGCAGCAGAAACTAGTAGACTTTATTTAATGGACTTCTTAGATAAAAGAAATAACTTTTACGAATACTTAGATGAAGATCTAAATCGTATTTATAAAATATATAAGAAATCTAGCAATACAATAACATTAATAGAAAATGGTAAACAAGTTAAAGTAGAACAAAAAGATATTGTGTATATTGAAAAAGAATCCGACAAAAGAAGTAGCATAGTTTATACGCTTCATGAAAAATTTACATCAAATGAAAATATAAGTAGTTTAAAAGAAAAACTAACAGATGACTTCTTTCCAGTAAGTAGAAGTGCTATAGTAAATTTGACTAAAATAAAAGCATACGATAGTAAAGAAAATGAAATAGAATTTATTAATAGATTAAAGATGAATAACATATCAAGAGAAAATAGAAAGTTTATAAAGAGCTATGTTAGCAAGAACAATTAATATTATATGCACATTTATATTCAGTATACTTGATTTTGAAATAATAAATAAGTATATTGGTGCAAATGAAAAATTAAATTCAAAGAAAAATATTTTATTTTTATCAATACTTACTCTTGAAATGTATGCTTTTTATTCTAGCAACTATCAAGTACAAAATGTACTAAATAAACTTTTAATAGGACTTGCAATTAACATAGTAATATTTAAAGAAAAAAATATTAAAATACTAGTAGCATATATTATTTTTTTATTTAACTTATTTATATCTGACATGATAGTTGTATCAATACTTATGCCTTTTGTAACTAAATCTGAACTAAGAACAAATCCACTAATTTTTTCATTTTCGAATGCACTTGTATATATAACAACATACATAATATCAACATCAAAAATATTTAGAAAGAAAATAAATAAAATAATAGATAAAATACCACAGCAGAATGAAATAGAAACAGCAATATATTTTATATCATTAATACTTGTAATAACAAATATACTATTTTTTCTAGAAAAAGAATATCAATTGAATGAAAAATTTCTAACTAATATATTAGCACTTGTTGTACTAATTTTTTATTCAGTAATGTATATAAAAAGTAGAATAAGTGTTAGTGATACTCTTTCAAGATATGATACATTATTTGAAACAATAAATAATAAAAATGAAATACTAGAACTTAGAGAATTAAATAAACATGAAGAAGAAAATACACTTTTAATGATAAAAGGTTATATTGAAAATAATGAAAATGATAAAGCATTAAAAGAAATAAATAATTTAATAAGTATAAATGAAGATAAAAATGAAGAAAATTTAAAAAGCTTAGTAAATATACCAAATGGAGGACTTCAAAAACTAATATATTTTATATTGCTAGCAGCAAAAGATAAAAAAATAACATTAAATATTGATATTAGTGAAACAGTAAAAAAACCGTTTGAAAAAATAAGTTACAAAAAAGAACACTTACTTTGCAGATTAATTGGAATATTTCTAAAAAATGCTGTAGAAGCAGCAGGAAACAGTAGAAAGAAAATATTATCTTTAGAAATATATAGTGTAAAAGATAAAACAATTGATATAGTAATATCAAATACATTTAGAAAAAAAGATTTAAACATAGATAAAATTGGTAAAAGAGGATACACAAGTAAAGGTAAAGGTCATGGAAGAGGAACATACTTTGCTAAAAAAATAGTAAATAAAAATAAAGACTTTTTGAAAGAACACCATGAAATAATAGGAAAATTTTATATAGAACACATTGAAATAAAATATTAAAAATACTCGAATTGTTAAAAAGATTGCATGAATGGTAAAAATAAAAATAATAGAAATAAATAATACAAATTATGATATAAAAATAACAATTAAAGTAAAAATAGTAACCAAATAAGTAATAAGTGATATACTTAATACGTTGCGCAGCAGAAGTAAATAAATAATTAGTAATAAGTAAAGAAGAAAAAGAGGTGAGATGTGTTGGTAGGTAAAGTAAAGTGGTTCAATAACGAAAAGGGCTACGGATTTATCGAATATAAGGAAAATGAAGACATATTTGTTCATTATTCTGCTATAAAAATAGACGGATATAAGACATTAAAAGAGGGCGACTATGTTTCATTTAGATTAATTAATACAGACAAGGGCTATCAAGCTCAAGAAGTATGTCCTGTTAAAGAACCAGCTATCCTTTAGCTAGTTTTTTTTTGAAATTTTTGTGAAACATTAGAAAAAAATATTGTTTTAAAGAAAAAAATGATATAATACTGGTATAAGGAGATGGTTATATGGAAATTATTATAAGAGGAGATAAGATTAAAGTTACTGACTCGATGAAAGAATACATTAAAGAAAAATTAGGAAAACTAAATAAGTATTTAAAAAATGATGAGGAGGTAAGAGCATCAGTTGCAGTTAAAATAACAGGAAAAGATAAAATAATCGAAATAACAATACCACTTGATAGTGTTATATTAAGATCTGAAGAGAAACAAGATGATTTTTATAAAGCGGTTGATAAAACTGTTGATAAACTAATTCGTCAGTTAAGAAAGAATAAAACAAGACTTTCTAAACATAATAAGATAAAAGAAGAGATAGAACTTGATGAAATAACAGAATTAAAAAATAAAGACATAATAGAAAAGAGAAAGAAAGTATCAGTAAAACCAATGAGTGAAGAAGAAGCTATACTTGAAATGGAACTAACTGATCATGAATTTTATATGTTTATAAATGAGAAGGATAATAAGCCTGCAGTCGTTTATAAAAGAAAAAAAGGTGGTTACGGAATAATTACTTCCGAATAATTAATAAAAGCTCTTTAAATGAAGGGCTTTTTTTGGTAAAATAATACTTTAGGAGGCATTATATGAACATACTAAGAAAATTATTTGATCATGAATATAAAGAATTAAAAAGATTCTCTAAAATAGCAGATGCTGTAATAGCACTTGATCCTGAAATGAGTAAACTAACAGATACAGAATTAAAAGCTAAAACAGAAGAATTTAAAGAAAGATTAAAAAATGGTGAAACACTTGATGACATTTTAGTAGAAGCTTTTGCAGTAGCAAGAGAAGCATGTTACAGAGTTATAAATGAAAAACCTTTCTATGTGCAAATATTAGGTGCATGTGCAATACACTATGGAAATATTGCAGAGATGAAAACTGGCGAAGGAAAAACTTTAACAAGTGTCTTACCAGCATACCTAAATGCATTAACAGGAAAAGGAGTACATATAATTACAGTTAACGAATACTTGGCACAACGTGATGCAAGCTGGATGGGTGGAATACATAGATTCCTAGGA
>ONQM01000033.1 GCA_900319955.1 uncultured Eubacteriales bacterium
ATACATTTCTGCTAATTTATCTAATCTTTCATCATGAACAGTTACTACTCCTACGTTAGGATCTATTGTTGCGAATGGATAGTTCTCTGCAAGTATATGTTGTTTTGTTATTGCATTAAATAGTGTAGATTTTCCTACGTTTGGAAGTCCTACTATTCCTGCGGTTAATGCCATATTATCACTTCTTTCCTTTTAATAGTATACCATTTTATTTTATAAAATCAATTAATTATTCTGTTTTAAATAGTGTTTTTACTTTGACCTTATCATCTTTAAATCTTGCTGATGTAAAACACGTATCTGACATTACTAGGAATGCTGCTAAAGATTTTAATTTATCTTTGCCTTCTATTTTACTTAAATATTTATCTATTTCTATTTTATCTTTCAAGTCTTCATTTCCAACTAGTTTTTCCCTTCTTATTTCATAGCTAAATATACTTTCTTGCATATCAAGTCCTATTTCATAAATAAAATTTTCTCTTTCTATAAATAATTTAGAATTTTCTTTTGATGTTACGTTTACTTTACTAAATGAAGGAGATTCTTTTATTTTATTAAATGTTTTATAGCTTTCCTTAGAGTATTCACTATATTTATTAATTATGTGTTCAAAGGATATAAAATCAAATGGGATTTCTCTATACAATTTATCAAAATCATATTCAGTTAATTTGTTATAAATATTATTAAATTTTAGGTAACTAAGAATTCCTTCAAATTCATTATTATTTTCTTCTTTTAAAAAGTTTCTTATTTCTTTTATGGACATTAAATATGTTATGATTTCCATCTTTCCTTCGTTTAGTACTTTAGTGTTACTTTCAAGAAGAGAAGATAATTTATTTTCTTTACCTAACATATTTTTAAGATAATATGATAAATATATAGAATAATTATCTAATGATTCATTATCAATTATATTTGGTATAATAAATGTATTTATAAAGTATCTTTGTGATAAAAAATAAAATTCTTCAATATTTGATTTTATATTTATTAAACTTAAGTTTGCTTTACTTTTGTTATAAATTATTTCATTAGAAGATCCTCTATATTTAAAATTATCATTAGATTTTATTTTATTTTTAGTTATTTTTCTTGTAAAGTATTCATTTATTTCCATTAATGCTGAATAAGGGATATTTGAATATCCTAGTGAAAAATTGTTGTATGCTATTAATGTTAAAAGATAATTCATTTCATTTATTTGTAATTCTGTATATGGTTCTATTTCATAATTTTCATTTATTAATGTATTATCTTTATTTGGATTTTTTGAAAATGTATATATTTTTACTAAATCTTTAAGCATTTTTTCTATTTCATAGTCATCTTTATCTAATTTTCTTTTTAAGTTTTCTTTTAATTTATATAGAAATTCTGCTATTTTAGCTCCATCATATGTTAAATCATCATATATATGCACACTTGGGTAATAACGATTTTTTTTAATATAATTTGTTATTTCATTAATAGTTAAATCACTATTTGGTGAGTATTCTTTATTTGAAATATTACTAAATTCATCTGGATAAAGTTTTAAGAGATCAGGGATTATACTCTCCACTAAATTAAACATTCTTGTATTTCCTAGTACTATATATTCTGATTTATCTTCAAAAATGGTATGAATATATTCTCTTAATTTTTGTACTAGTTCTCTTTGATAACTGTTTTCTATATCTATTAAATCATCTAGATGACCAATTCTAAGCTTTGCAATTTCTTGTAATGTAACCATAAACGCGTCTCCTTTTGATTTCATATATTATCATATTTTATAAAAAATAAAAAGAGCAAGCTTAAATTGTTGGGCTTACTCCTGGTCCTATCCAAAGGCCTGTTATATAAAATAATAATATAAGTACTATCCATACAAGTCCTATTATTAGGAAGTAAGGATTTAAAAGTCTAATTGAATTATTTATTGTATAAGGTTTAGTTTTATTTTCATTAAATAAGTTTAAGTAACCTATATAAAGTGCAAACGATGCCATAAATGGTGTTATACCTTTTGTCATAGAGTCTGCTGCACGCATAACTACTTGAGCAAACTCCGGACTCATGTTAGCTTGCATAAATGATGGAATAACAACTGGTGCAAATATTTTCCATTTTGCCGATATGTTTGTTAAGAATATTCCTGCAAATGCTATCACAAGTAATGTTATAAGTATTAATGGAATACTTGTAAATTTTAAGTATGAAAGCATATTTGCAAGTAGTGCTGTTATTACTTCACCTATGTTGCTAGCTTTCCATATTGCAATAAACTGTGAGAATACAAACATTAAAACTATAAGCATTCCTATATCTTTAAATCTTAATGATGTCTTTTCAATAATATCTTTATCATTTTTAATTGTTTTAGCTCCTATTCCATAGAATATTCCAACTATTATAAACATAATCATAACAAGATATGTAAATGATTCATGAAAATATGAGTTCTTACCAAATAACTGATTAACATATATGTTTTCATCTGTATCAAGTAAAAGTCCTGAGCCTGGAAGGTTTGGAATTAACATGTATGCATAAATTAGAAGCATTACTATTCCTGCTATACGAGCAAATTTAAGTCCTCTTTTTTCGCTTTTTTCTGCGTTAATCTTACTTTGTTCTTCTTCTTCAATGTCTGAAAGTAGAAGTTCTGAAGTTTTTAGAGTTAAGCCTGTTGATCTATCATGAAAATGATATTTTGGAAGACGGGGTGCTATTAATTTTTCTATAACTATTGTTCCAATTATTGGAATTATTATACTTGCAACTATTATAAAGATTAAGTTTGATGTTAATGCTATATGACTTGATGTATCAATTAAGTATGCTGCTGTTGTTGTATATGGTATTAAATTTACTTCTGTGTATCCAACAAATATACTTACAGCGGAGCCAAATGCAACTCCACAAAAAGCTGTTATTATACCAAGGAGTGGATTTCTTCCATTTATTTCATATATAACTGCTGCAAGTGGTATTAGTATTGCATATCCAACATCATTTATTAATGATGATATTACTCCAAGAAATAATATTATAAATGTTAGCATATAGTTTGGCATTTTCTTAAGTCTTCTTTTTGCAACTGCTCCTACAAATCCTGTTGCTTCTGCTATACTTATTCCAATTAGTGATAATAGAAGCATTGAAAGAGGTGAGAATGCTACAAAGTTTTTAGTTGCATTACTTATAAGTTCTTTTAAACCATTAAATGATAAAAGATTATTTACAACTATCATGTGAGGCTCTATTTGACCTGTTACATTATCTATTGTGCTATATGTTGCTTGAAGTCCTAATGCTGATAATATAAAGCTTAATATTATTATTCCTATACCTGCTAGTGTAAACATTGTAATAGGGTGCAAGTAATATTTCTTTAAACGAAGTTTTCTTTTTTCTTGCATTATTTGTCACCTTCTAGTACTTTTTTTATTTTTTTGTTAAGTTCTATTCTTGGAATAAATACTTCTCTGCCACATGTTAAGCATTTTATTTTTATATCTGCTCCAAGTCTTGTAACAGTCCATGTGTCTCCACCACAAGGGTGTTTTTTTTTCATTTGTAATTTACTTCCAAGTGTATAATTTTTATTATTTTCCATTGTGTACCTCTACTTGTGGGAATGGTATTGTTATTCCTTCTTTATCAAGCTTATCTTTTACTGCTTTTCTTATTTTTCTTTCTACTTCATACTGCTTTGTGCTTTCTGTTTTTGCAACTATTCTATAAACAACTGCTGAATCGTCTAAGTTTGTTATTCCAAGTAGTTCAACATCTCCTTTTAAGTTTTCTAGAGTGTTTGTTAATTCTGTGCATAGTTCATTAAGTACTTTTTCAACTTTATCAGTTTTTGCATTATAGTCAACTCCAACATCTACAATTGCTAAATTGCTTGAAAGGTTATAGTTTATAACTTCAGTGATGTTGTGGTTTGCTATTATTTTTGTTCTTCCTTTAAAGTCTCTTATTCTTGTTGTTTTAAGTCCTACGCTTACTACTTCTCCAGTAAAACCATCAACTTCAATTGTGTCTCCAATTTCGTACTGATCTTCTCCAATTATTGCAGCTCCTGCGATTAGGTCTTTTGCTAAGTCTTGAAATGCTAAACCTATGATTGCTGCAGTCATGCCTAAGCCTGCTAGAATAGATCTTATATTTACTCCAAATACTGTTAGTATTGCAAGTACAACAAATATTATTATTACATATTTAATTATATTTAAAAGAAGTACTTTTAATGTATTTGCTCTTTTTGCATAATGTCTTTTTGTTTTAAATGCCTTTCCATTAAATACATTATTTATTATTCTTTTTAATATTATATATACAAATATTCCAACTGCTACATAAATAATTGGAAGTGTAAAATATTTTAAATCAATTTCTATACTATTAAATAAAGTTATCATAAGCTACTCCTATTTATCTAGATGCATTATTTCAAGTATTCTATTTAAGTCGTTATCATTAGTAAATGATATTATTAATTTATTATTTTTTATTCTTGTCTTTGTACCAAATTTTTCGCTTAGTTCATCTTCTAAGTAATCATATTTAGTATCTTTATGTTTTTCTTGTTTTATCTTTTTCTCTGGCTTTTCTTTATTTATTAAATCTTCTAAATCATGTACGCTTAGTCCTTCTTCTACAACTTTGTCTGCAAGTGCATCTATTTCTTCAGGACTTCCTATTTTACTTAATACTTTAGCATGTCCCATTGTAAGTTTTTTTTCATTAATTAATGTTTTAACTTTTTCTGGAAGGCTTAGTATTCCAAGTGTATTTGTTATATATGATCTGCTTTTTCCTATTTTCTTTGCTAGTTCTTCTTGTGTTAAGTTTAATTTATCAATTAAGTTTTTATATGCTTCTGCTTCTTCAAGTGGTGTTAGATTTTCCCTTTCTAGGTTTTCAAGAAGTGCTATTTCCATCATTTCTTCATCGTTAAAGTCTCTTACAATTGCTGGTATTTCTGTTAATCCTGCTATCTTTGATGCTTTTACACGACGCTCACCTGCTATTATATCGTATCCTTTTATACTTTTCTTAACTATGATTGGCTGGAATACTCCATGTTCTTTTATAGATGCTGCTAGTTCATTTAAACTATCCTCATCAAATATTTTTCTTGGCTGATAAGGATTTGGTCTTAAATCATCTAGTTTAACATTTATTATTTCATCTTTTGGTGTTTCATTTATTATTGCGGTTTCTACTGTATCAAAGCTTAGAGGTTCTGTTGAAAATAGCTCTTCAAGTCCTTTTCCTAACGCTTTTCTTTTAATATTATTATTTTGTTCCATTTCTCTCAATCACTTCCTTTGCTAAGTTTAAGTAAGCTTCTGATCCTCTACTTTTTGGATCGTATGCTATTATTGGTTCTCCATGTGATGGAGCTTCTGTTAATCTTATAAGTCTTGGTATTATTGTGTTGTATACTTTTTCTTTAAAAAATTTCCTTATATCATCAACAACTTCAAAGCCTAGGTTTGTTCTTGAATCAAGCATTGTTAGTAGTACTCCTTCTATTTCAAGATTTGGATTCAATGATTTTTGTGTAAGCATTATTGTATTAAGTAACTGCATGATACCTTCTAGTGCAAAGAATTCACATTGTACTGGTATTATTACTGAGTCTGATGCAGCGAGTGCATTCATTGTAATTAATCCAAGTGATGGAGGACAGTCAAGTATTATGTAGTCATAGTTATCTTTTATAGGTGCTAGATTTTGTTTTAATTGACCACCTTTTTGAAATGTTGGTGTAGAAAGAGATTTTGCTATTAATTCCATCTCAAGTCCTGATAAATTAATTGATGATGGTATTACTTCAAAATTTTTATATTTTGTTTTAACTATTGCATCTTTTATGTCACACTCTCCAATTAATACTTCATAAATACTTTTTTCTATATCTGCTTTATTAATACCAACTCCTGTTGTTGCATTTCCTTGAGGATCTAGATCTATTAGTAATACTTTTTTACCTAATACTGCTAAACATGCTGATAAATTAATACTTGTAGTTGTCTTTCCGACTCCTCCTTTTTGATTTACTAACGATATTGTTTTTCCCATTATGTTCACTCACTTTCCAACATGTATTATTGTATCAAAAAAATTATTAAAATAAAAGGCATGTTTATGCCTAATTATTATTTATTTTTATCTATTTTAATTAATATTTGATATTCATTTTCAAAATTCATTTCATCTGTATCTATTTTTGCACCATGTCTTTCAAGATCTTTTAGTGTTTCACGTATTTTTTCTACCATGCTTCTTACAGACATTTCTTCTGCTTTATCTTTTAGATTATTTATTTTCTGCTGCATTAGAACAGTTCCTAGAGACGCACTTTCTCTTTCTTCTATGCTTTTATCAGGTTTTTTTTGAAATAATGTTTCACTTAGATCACTTAGTTTTTCTTCTTTTTTATCATTATTATTTGATGTTTTTTTAGAAAAATCTATTAGACTATCATATTTTTTAGGTGATGATAATCCATTATATATGCTTCCAAGTGATGTCTTTGAAGATCTTGCAGATGATTGAGGCATGTTAACATTCATAAGGTCTGGTGCTGAAAAGTAATCTGAACTGCTGTCAGGACTTTTTTCACTTTCTTCTAATGCTTTTTCTGCAAAAGATACTTTGTTATCATCGTTTGATAATGATCCATTTAAAAGATCTTCACTTTTGTCTGCATTCATAAGTGAACTTGTTATATCTTTTGTACCCTCCATTAATTTATTAATGTCTTGTGGTCCTGTTGATATATTTCCTTTTGATATATCTTCTGCAAAAGAATCATTTACTGGATCATCTTCATCATCTTTTATTTCACCATAATTTACTATATCATTATTTATTTCATTTTTACTTTCTATTTTGTTTGAAGGATTCATTAAGAAGCTTGCACCTTTTTCTTCGTTTTTGTTATCATGTGTATTTATTAGAGTGCTTAAATCATTATTATTTGCCATATTATTTGTTTCATTTTGCATATTTATCCCCTTTATTTCATCTTCTACTTTTCTAACTGTCATTTTCTCTTTGATTATTCTATGAAGCATTTCTACTTGTGCATCTTTATCAGAAAGATTTAATAGGGCACGTGCATGACGTTCACTTATTTGTTCTTTTAAAAGTGCATTTTGCACTTCTTCTGGTAGTGTTAATAGTCTTAATTTATTTGCAACTGCTGATTGGCTTTTACCCATTGTCTTTGCAAGTTCTTCTTGTGTCATACTATCTAGTTCAAGTATTTTTTGATATGTTCTTGCTTCTTCTACTGGGTTTAAGTTTTTTCTTTGAAGGTTTTCTAGTAGTGCTACTTTTGCAGCTTCTTTGTCATCTAGGTTTCTTACAATTGCTGGTATTGTTGTTAATCCTGCCATTGCTGTTGCTTTATATCTACGTTCTCCTGCAATTATTTCATATTTTCCACCATCTATTTCACGAACTATAATTGGTTGTATTACTCCATGTTCTTTTATTGAAACTGCTAGTTCTTTTAGGGCTCTTTCATCAAAAACTTCACGTGGTTGAAATCTATTTGGTATTATATCATCAAGATGTAATTTTACTACTTTGTTTTCTTCCATGTTTATCCCTCTTTTCATTCTTTATCTTATTTTCTTACTTTATTATAACATTAAGCTAAAAGGTAGTGCAAGATTATTATTTTATTTTTTCTATAATAAGTATATTTCTTAAACTATTTTCTTTTGGCAGGTAGAATGTTTCTTTCTTTGTTATTTTTAAATTATATTTTGAAAGCATATTTTTACTTTTTTCTATTTCATCATCTACATGTGATTTCATTGGTATAAATAGTGTATCTTTATCTATTATGTTATGTGTGTAATTTATAAGTTTATCTAAACTTCCAACTGCACGTGTTACAATTATATCGAAATGCTTACTTTTTATATCTTCAACTCTTTCATGTACTGCAACAATATTATTTAATTTTAATTCTTTAATAGCTTTATTTAGAAATATTACTCTTTTATTTAAACTATCTACTAATGTTATTTTAAGGTTAGGATAAAATATTTTTAAAACTATTCCTGGAAATCCTGCACCTGTACCAAAATCGAGTAGGGTAGAATACTCTTTTAAATCAATTACTTTACTTATTGTTAAGCTGTCATAGAAGTGTTTTAGGTATACATCTTCTTTTTCTGTTATTCTTGTTAGATTTATTTTTTTATTCCAATCTATTAATAATTCATAATATTTTGATAATTTTTCTAATTCTTCGTTTGTACAGTTAATTCCTATTTTTTTTAACTCATCAATAAACTCTTTTTCAGTCATTATATTTCCTCTTTAAATATACCATTAAGACACTTATATCTGCTGGATTTACTCCACTTATTCTTGAGGCTTGTCCAAGTGATGTTGGTCTTACTTTTTCTAGTTTTTCTCTAGCTTCACTTGCAAGGTTTGTTATTTCTTCATAGTTTATGTCTTCTGGTATTTTTTTGTTTTCCATTTTTAGCATTTTTTCTGCATCTTTTTCTGCTTTTTTTATGTATCCAGCATATTTCACATTTATCATTACTTCTATTTTTACCTCATCAGAGTAGGGAATATCTATAAAATGCTCAATACTTTCCATAGTTATTTCTGGACGTTTTAATAAATCATACAATGATGTAGGATCTTTTATTTCACTTGAATTTATGCTTTTTAAATATTCATTATTTTCTTTTATAGGTTTTATTATACTATTTTGTAATAACTCTTTAAGTGATTCTATATCCTTTAATTTATTTTCAAATTTTTTATATTTTTCATCACTAATTAATCCTATTTCATGACCATATTTTCTTAGTCTTATGTCTGCATTATCTGAACGCAATAAAAGACGATACTCTGCACGTGAGGTTAGCATGCGATATGGATCTTTTATTCCTTTTGTTACTAAATCATCTATTAATACTCCAATATATGCTTCATTTCTTTTTAATATTAATGGTTCTTTTCCTTTAAGCTTTAATGCTGCATTAATACCTGCGATTAAGCCTTGACCTGCAGCTTCTTCATAACCTGATGTGCCATTTATTTGTCCTGCTGTAAATAATCCTTCAACTAGTTTTGTTTCTAAGCTTTGTTTTAGCTGTCTTGCATCTATTGCATCATACTCAATTGCATAAGCATATTTAAGTATTTTTGCATGTTCTAATCCTTTTAGACTATGAACCATTTCTTCTTGTATATCATAAGGCATACTTGTTGAAAATCCTTGTAAGTATATTGTATTTCCATATGTAGGATCACTTTCAATTGCACTTTCTGGTTCTAGAAATAATTGATGACGAGATTTATCTTTAAATCTTACAACTTTATCTTCAATAGATGGACAGTATCTTGGTCCAACTCCTTCTACATATCCTCCATACATACTTGATTTTTTTAAGTTATTTCTTATTATTTCATGTGTTTTTTCATTTGTATATGTTAAGTGACAATCTATTTGATTATTTACATCATAATGCACTTCATTATCAAATGAGAATGTAAGTGGAGTAGGGGAGCCTAATTCAAGTTCAGTTTTATCATAATCAATTGTTGTTTTATCTATTCTTTGAGGAGTTCCTGTTTTAAGTCTTAGTATAGTAAATCCTAAATCTTTCAAGTCATCACTTAAAAATTTAGAAGGACGCTCTCCATGAGGACCACCTGAATGTTTTTCAGATCCTACTAAAATCATTCCTTTTAAGTATGTTCCTGTTGTTAATATAACAGCATCTGCATCTATTTTATAACCATCTTCTAGTATTACACCTTTTATCTTTTTGTTTTCTACTATAAGATGTTCTACTAGACTTTCCTTAATGTCTAAATTTTTAGTGCTTTTTAGTGTTTTTAGCATTTCTTTAGGGTATATGACTTTATCTTCTTGTGCGCGAAGAGCCCATACTGCTGGGCCTTTTTTAGTGTTTAACATTTTTATTTGAAGTACTGCTTTATCAGCATTTCTTCCCATTTCTCCACCAAGTGCATCTATTTCACGGACAATTACTCCTTTAGCTGGTCCTCCAATTGATGGATTACATGGCATATCTGCAATGTTATTTATGTTCCCTGTTACGAGAAGTGTCTTTTCTCCCATACGAGCGCATGCAAGAGCTGCTTCACATCCTGCATGTCCTCCACCAACTACTATACAATCATATTTCACTATAACACCTTCTTTATTTATTAAATTTTAATAATGTGTTCTTAACTCATAAACTATTATGTTTTCTTTGTTTATTCCAACTGGTTTATCAAATATATTTGTTTTCATATTAAAATCAGGATTATCTAAAGCATCTCTTACTGAGTAACTATTATTTGTAGACAAACATAAGTATAAATCATTGTTTGAAAGGACTTCCATTTCTCAAACTAATTTTTGATTATCTACATAATTTATTGAGATTACATTTATTGTACATAGTGTATAATTTTTTATTGTCTTATTCAATCTTTCTTTCTAAAATAGTTAATAAAAATTTCAATGGACCTTTCTTTTCTTTACTAACAAATAACTTGAATTATTACCATCTTTTAACATCATATTTATATTTTGATCTTTATATATGTTTTCATCTTCTGTTATTTCTTTTTCTTTTGTATATTTTTTTCTTTCTAAGATAGAATATATATTATTATTTGTTTCTAATACGTATCCTTCTTTTATACTACTTATTTCATATATTTTTACATGATGTCCTTGCCTTATTTGTCCTTCATCTTTTATATTTTCTATTCTTTCAAGTGTAGCTTTGTATATTTTCATAAAATCTCCACTTATACTATTTTTTTAATTTTATTCTTTTTTTCTATTAAAGGTACTTCTATTTTTTCATTTATATGGATATTTACAGTTTCTTTTGTCTTTAATAAAAATTTATATCTTCCATGCTTTTTTTCACCTAGAATTGTTGCTCCTTCTGGTGTTTTCATTATTTCATAATATTTTTTAAAATCAAATAATGAAAAGTATACATTGTTTTTATTTAGGGCATATCCATATTTTACTTTATCTATTCCATATAATCTTATTATATTTCCATTTTCTGTTTTTTCTAGTATTTTTTCACTTGAGACACGTTCAAGTCTAATTTTGCATATTCTAGGACATTTTTTCTTGATGTAATTAAATATTCTTTTTATTATATTTCTTTCTCGTGGTACATCATCTTCTGATGCAATAAGTTCATTTTTATCTTGTGTTTTCATTTTTTCTTCTTAACTCTCTTTCTCTTAACCTTTTTATTTTCCTACGCAGAAATTTTTAAATAAATTATCAATTATTTCATCTGATGCAGTTTCTCCTGTTATTTCTCCTAAATCATCAAATGCATCTTTTATGTCTATTTCTAGAAGATCAATAGGGGAATTTGTAATTGCACTTTCTTTTGCACTTTCTAGTGATGATAGAGCTTTTCTTGCTAGTGCCAAACTTCTAGCGCTTGATAAATAAGTATAGTCTAATACTTCAATTTTATCAAGATTAAATAGTGTTCTTATTTCATTTTTTAATGATTCTAGTCCTTTTTCATCAACTGTATTTGTTTCTACTACATTTCTTCCTTTTAAATCATTTTCATTTATTTTTTTTGTTAAATCACTCTTATTAAGTACTACTATACTTGTTTTATTCTTAGTTTTATCAAGTATTTCTTTATCTTCTTTAGTTAATAATTTACTTTCATCAAGTACTACAAGCACTAAGTCTGCGTCATCTATCAGTGAAAGACTTTTTTCTACACCAATTTTCTCTATCTTGTTATCTGTCTTTCTAATACCTGCGGTATCTATCATATTTAGATGAATTCCATCTATGTATATATCTCCTTCAACTATATCTCTTGTTGTTCCTTCTATATCTGTTACTATTGCTTTATTATAGTTTAATAGTTTATTTAATATACTACTTTTACCTACATTTGGTCTTCCAACAATTACTGTTTTAATACCAGTTTTTATAATTTTTTTTCCTTCACTTTCTTTTATTAAGTGTTTTAACTCTTTTATTAAGTAGTCTAGGCTATCATTTATTTTTTTGTCATCAACTACTTCTATATCATAATATTCTGGATAATCAATATTTACTTCTATGTGTGATATTAAGTCTTTTAGTTTATCTCTATATTTTGTAATCATTTCTTTTAGTGCACCAGACTCATTTTGTAATGCAAGACGACGCTCAATATCACTTTTACTTTCAATTAAATCCATAACTGCTTCACTTTCTGTTAAGTCTATTCTTCCATTTAAGAAAGCTCTTTTTGTGAATTCTCCAGGTTCAGCTTGTCTTGCGCCAGACTCTATTAATGCTTCTAGTACTTTATTTGTTGTTGATATTCCTCCATGACAGTTTATTTCAACTATATCTTCTTTTGTATATGTTTTAGGAGCTCTCATCACACTTACAAGTACTTCATCTATTACTTCACCTTTATATATGATATGACCATAGTTTATTGTGTGTGATTTAACTTTTGTTAAGTCTTTTCCTTTAAATATACTATTTACTATTTCTATTGCATCAGTGCCTGACACTCTTACTATTGATATTGCACCAACTCCAAGTGATGTTGATATTGCAACTATTGTATCATCCATTAATACCACTTCCTCTTAAGACCACTATATTATAGTATAATTGTTAAAAAAAAGAAAGAAATTTTATTTTAACCTATGTAATTAAACACTAATAATTTTATATTCTTTACTAAATATACTTTCATTACTACAATATTCCATTACAAATTTATTATCTTTTTTACATATAATTATTCCAACAGTTTTATTTTGAGTTATTTCTTTTATATTTTTATCTACATAATTCATATATGTTTCTATTTGTCCTACATGTTCTTTCTTTAATTCTGTTACTTTTAGTTCTACTACTACAAATGCATTATAAATATAGTTAAATAATAATATATCAATATAATTATATCTACTTCCTATTTTTATTTTGTATTCATTACCAACATATGTAAAACCATTACCAAAACTTCTTAAAAATTCATCTATATTATGTAATATTATATTTTTTAAATCATATTCTGTTATTTTATCATATTTTTCATCTGTCTTAATAACTATAGGATTTGGTACTAAATCTGGCATTTCTAATTTCTCATAAATTATTAATTTTTCTTTAGTCTTATTTGGAATCCTTTCATATTCATGAGACTTTATTCTTTCATGTAACTCTCTAGTTGATAAATTTTGTGTTTTGCACATATTAATATAGTAACTTATTTCATTTGAATCTTTTAGAGGTAAAAGTTCTTTAATATGTGTCCATGATAAAACTTGCCGCACTGCGGCGAGTTTTTCATTGTGAAATTTTTCATAGAATTGTTTCATTCTCCATAAATTAGTTCTATTATATTTTTTTCCTACCTCAACCATTAGTTTTTCTGAATATGTACCAATAATATCTTTACCATATTCTTTACCTGCTTCAGATAGTATTTTTCCTATCTTATAATATTCTTTTACCTTATATTGCTCGGTTGTATAGTCTGTAACTCTTATATAAGATTCTGTTTTTAATACTTCTTCTTTTAATTCATTATAATATATATCTTTATCTTCTTTCATAGTGTATTTCCTTCCATAATCAAATATTCTTTACTAAATATTCTTTCGTTACTACAGTATTCCATTACAAATTTATTATCTTTCTTGCATATAATAATTCCTACTGTTTTATTTTGAGTCATTTCTTTTATATTTTTATCAACATAATTCATATATGTTTCTATTTGTCCTATATGCTCTTTCTTTAGTTCTATTACTTTTAGCTCTACTACTATGTAACAATTATGTATTACATTAAAAAGTAATATATCAATATAATTATATCTGGCACCTATCTTTATTTTATATTCATTACCAACATATGTAAAACCATTACCTAGACTTCTTAAGAAATCATCTATATTTTGAAGTATCATATTTTTTAAATCATATTCTGTTATTTTATCATAGGCTTTATCTGTCTCTAATTTTTTAGAGTTAATTAATTTTTCTTTAGTTTTATTAGATAATCTTTCATATTCATTAGATTTTATTCTTTCATGCAATTCTCTTTTTGTAAGATTGTTAGCCTTACACATTTTAATATAATATATAATTTCATTGGTATCCTTTAATGGTAAAAGTTCTCTGTAATGAGACCAGCTCAAAACTTGCCCCACTGGGGCGAGTTTTTCATCTTGAAATTTTTCATAGAATTGTTTCATTCTCCATAAATTAGTTCTATTGTATTTTTTTCCTACTTCAATCATTAGTTTTTCAGAATATGTTCCAATTATATCTTTACCATATTCTTTACCAGCTTTAGAAAGTATTTCTCCTATCTTATAATATTCTTTTACTTTATATTGTTCTTTAGTATAATCAGTTACTCTTATATAAGATTCTGTTTTTAATACTTCTTCTTTT
>ONQM01000018.1 GCA_900319955.1 uncultured Eubacteriales bacterium
TCAAGAAAAGACTTAGAAGGAGCAACTATTTATGTAACACTATTTCCATGTAATGAATGTTCTAAAATAATAGTACAATCTGGTATTAAAAATGTTGTATACTTATCAGATAATTTTAGACATAAAGAAAGTTTAGAAGCATCTAAACTAATACTAGATAAATGTGGTGTTAAATGTAGAAAATTAAATTCTAATGCAAATATTAATATAGATTTGGAGTGTAAAGATGAATAAAGATTTATTAAGTAAAATAAATAGAAAAGTAACAGTAGTTCTTCCAGAAGGAGAAGATGAAAGAATAATAGAAGCATCAAAGAAAATAGACTTTTGTAATATTATAATTATAGGTAAAAATATAAACATTAATAAAGAAAATGTCAGAGTAATAGATAATAAAAATTATAAAGACATAGATAAATTATCAGAAGAGTTTTATAAGCTTAGAAAACATAAAGGAATAACACTAGAAGATGCTAAAGAAAGTTTAATGAGTAATGAAATATTATTTGGATGTATGCTAGTAAAGAAAGGACTTGCAGATGCCTTAGTTGCAGGAGCCACGCATACATCAAGTGACACAATAAGAAGTGCACTCCAAACTATTGGAACAAAATCTGGCTTTGCATCAGCATTTGTTCTAGCAGATACAAAAAGAAATGATTTAGGCTCTAATGGATTAGTACTTTTAAGTGATACAGGACTTAATCAAAATCCAAATAGTCATGAACTATCATTAATTGGAGAACAAAGTATGGAGTCTTTTAAAGAAATAACAGGAGATACTCCACACATTGCATTCCTATCCCACTCCACTAAAGGATCATCTAAGTGTCCAGATAGTCAAAAAGTAATAGATGCATATAAAGAATTTAGAGAAAGAAATAAAGATGCATCAGCAGATGGAGAAATGCAATTTGATGCTGCTATAGATGAGACAATAAGAGATAAAAAAGCTCCCAACTCTACTTTAAAAGCTAATGCTAATACATTTATATTTCCAGACTTAGATGCAGGAAATATTGCATATAAGATATTTGAGCGTATTGGGTTATCTAAATGTTATGGTCCAGTACTTCAAGGAATGAACATGCCAGTAAGTGATTTATCACGTGGATCAACTGTAGATGACATTATTGGAACAGTTCTAATAGTTGCATTAATGAGTCAAAATTAACTACTTTACAAAGGTAGTTAAATTTTTTTAAAAAAATTAGCACTCTTAGTTGACAACTGCTAATTATAGTGGTATAACATAATTGTGAAAGGAAAAGGTGATAATATGTTACCAATGAAATTTTATGATGATATGTTCGATAGTCTACTAGATGATAGTGATTTAAGAAATGATATGAGAATGATGAAGAGTGATATCTACGAAAAGGATAATAACTATGTAGTAGAAATGGATCTTCCAGGATTTAAGAAAGAAGATATTAAAATTGAATGCAATAGAGGTAACCTTATAGTTACTGCTGAGAAGAAACATGAAGATGAAGATAAAAATAAAAAATATTTACGTCGTGAAAGAAGTTATGGTAAATATTCTAGAAGCTTCTATTTAGGAGATATAGATGAAGAAAGAATTAATGCAGAATTCCATCATGGAACTCTAAGAATCACTATTCCTAAAAAAGACGAACATAAGAACACTAAATACATTGATATAAAATAAGTATCTAACTAAAAAGCTTAGATGCTTTTTTTATTTATAATGTTAAATATGATTTTCATTTTTTAGAAAATTTTTTTAATTCTTTAAGCATCCAATTGGTACAACCTTAACTCCACTTTCAAGAGTATGAACAATATCTGTCCCAGTAATTATCATTAAAAGACTTGATTTTACCTTTATATCTTTAGAATCATTTATTAATTTATTTAATTCAATCAAAATATCTAACTACATTCCAAAGTCTTGGTGCAAGTTGTCATTCATCTATTAATCTAGTTTTTTCCCCCTCTAATAAAAGTGAAGGTTTATTACCTGCAAGTTCTAAATAATTATCTTGTAAATCAGGATTTTACATTTATTGTCAATAATTCTTTTTATATATTTTCTTCTACAGGAATTATATTATTAAATCTAAATGATATCAATTATATTTAATAAAATTAAAAACTAATTTAAAAGAAAATCTGCTAGTTTTGTATAGCAGATTTTTTATTTAGATTTAGATTCTAAACTTTCATAATATTTATAACGTTCTTCAGCATTCTTTTTGTTTTCTTCAAGTATTTTCTTGTAATCTTTATTGATTGTCTTAAGTGTTCTATATCTGTCTTCTCCTCCTAAGAAATCAATATATTTTGAAAAGTCTGCTTTAGAGTCAAGTTTAAATTCATTTGTTTCAGGATTGTAATGAAAAAGTGGGAAATATCCTGATGCTGTTGCTTCTTTTTCTTCATCTATAGAAGATGACATACCTTTAATTATTTTTTGTGCAATACATGGTGAATACGCAATTATAATTGATGGTCCGTCATAGTTTTCTGCTTCTATCATTACTTTAATAGCTTGCACAGGACTAGCTCCTAATGATATTGTTCCAACATATACATGAGGATATGTAAGTGCAATACGAGCTAAATCTTTTTTAGCAGTTTTCTTACCACTTGATGCAAATTTTGCAATTGCACCAAGTCTAGTTGATTTAGATGCTTGTCCACCAGTATTTGAATAAACCTCTGTATCTAGAACAAGTATATTTACATTTTCATGATTTGCTAGTACATGATCTATTCCATTATAGCCAATATCGTACGCCCATCCATCTCCTCCAACAATCCAAATGCTTTTAGGCATAATGTCATTTTTAAGTGATAATAAATCAGGTATCTTTGTCTTATCAATTATTTCAAGAAGTGCTTTAGAGTTTTCCATGTTAGGATCATCTAAATATGCTTTATATATTTTTTGCTCACTTTTCTTAATCAAATTCATATTGTCTTTTATAAGTGTTGCAATACGCCCCTTTTTAGCAATATCTGCAATTTTCATTCCATAACCAAACTCAGCATTATCTTCAAATAAACTGTTGGCCCAAGGAACGTTCCAAGGACTTGATGGATAACTAGCTCCATAAATAGAAGAGCAACCAGTTGCATTAGCAACTACAAGATTTTCTCCAAAAAGTTGTGATAGAAGTTTTAAGTAAGGAGTCTCACCGCATCCAGCGCACGCACCGCTAAACTGAAACTTAGGGTTAATTAACTGACTACCTCTAATAGTTGATTTAGGAAATAATCTTTTCTCAGTAACTTCATTAAATAAGTAATCGGCCTCTTTTGCTACTCCCTCTTCTTCCATTCTGTCTTTGATAGTTAGTGCTTTCTCGCCCTTCTTACCAGGACAAATATTAACGCATAAATGGCATCCTGTACAATCTTTAATACTTATTCCAATTGTATATTTATAAGTTTTATCTCCAATCTTTATATCTATTAATTTATCTTTAAGACTATCTGGTGCATCAAGTACTTCATCATCATCAAGAATAAATGGTCTTATAACAGCATGAGGACAAACTAAACTACATAGTCCGCATGAAATACAGTTCTTTGAATTATAGTGAGGAACATTTTCTGCAATATCTCTTTTTTCAAATTTAGAAGTTGATGGTATTAACGTTCCATCTTCTTCTTCCAAAAATGCTGAAATAGGAAGACTATCTCCATCCATATTATTAATTATTTCAAATTTAGTAAAATTAGTAGGCATCTCTGGTATATATTGTATATTTGGAAGCTTAACTTCTACTATATTAGAAAGAGCATTATCAATTGCTTTAATATTTTTAAGAGCAATACCTCCCCCACTCTTGCCAAACTTATTCTCTATTCCTTCTTTTACCTCCTTAACAGCAAAATTAAAGTCAATAAGTTTTCCAAGTTTAAATATAATAGTCTCCATTATTGCACTTATTTTATTACCAAGTCCATAAAGTTTAGCAATTGCTTCTGCATCAACTATATAAAGTTTTATATTTTTCTTTGTTATTTGTCTTTTATCATAATTAGAAAGAGAATCTAAGAATTCTTTTTCATTCATATGAGTATTTAAAAGAAATATTCCATCTTTTTCTATTTTATCAAATAATTTCATTCTCTTTAAATATGAGTCTTTAGTGCATATTAAGAAATGTGCTTTTTCATTATAATACTCTGAATGTATTGGTTTAGAGTCAAATCTTAAATGAGAAATAGTAACTCCTCCACTTTTCTTGCTATCATACTGAAAATATCCTTGAACATAAGCTTTTGTATGACCTCCAGTAATTTTAAGCAAGTCTTTAGATGCTGATACCATACCATCTGATCCATAACCATATATTGTAAAATTAGTTGTTGTACTTGGAAGATAGAAGTCTTTATCATATTTAACAGAAAGATTTGTAACATCATCATCTATTCCAAGTGTAAAATTAGAATGAGCATCAGAAATATCTACAAAATCGAATAATCCTTTTATCATTGCAGGAGTTGTGTTCTTAGAAGATATTCCATATCGGCCACCATATACTTTAACTTTAGTTGAAACATCTTTTACAACCTTTAATACATCTAAATAAAGGGCTTCTCCAACATCTCCTACTTCTTTAGCTCTATCAAGAACAATTATCTTTTTAACTGTTTTTGGAAGTACATTTAAAAAGTATTTTGATGAAAATGGTCTAAACAAATGCACTTCAATTAAACCAACTGATTCACCTTTTTTAGTTAAGTATGCAACTACTTCCTTTATTGTTTCATTAACAGATCCCATTGCAACAATTACTTTGCTAGCATTTTCAGCCCCATAATAATTAAATGGTTTATAGTTTTTATTAGTTATTTTATTAATTTCTTTCATATAACCATTAACTATATCAGGAAGTGCATCATAATATTTGTTTCTAGATTCTAACACTTGAAAGTAAACATCGCCATTTTGATTAGTGCCGCGTGTTGTAGGATTATTTGGGTTTAAAGATCTATTCTTAAACACATTTAAAGCATCCATATCAATTAGTTTTTTTATAGCATCATAGTCTATTACATCTACTTTAGAAAGTTCATGACTAGTTCTAAATCCATCCATAAAGTTAACAAATGGAACATGTCCCTTAATTGCACTTAAATAGCTTACGTTTGTTAAGTAGTTTGCATCTTGTACTGATGATGATGAAAGAAATGCAAAGCCTGTTGATCTTGCTGCATAAATATCTGAGTGATCTCCAAAAATTGAGAGTGCATGAGTTGCAACTGTTCTTGCAGCAACATTTATAACACAAGGAAGCATTTCTCCTGCAATCTTATACATATCAGGTATCATAAGAAGAAGTCCTTGACTTGCAGTATATGTGCTTGTTAAAGCACCAGATAAAAGAGAGCCATGTACCATTCCTGCTGCTCCTGCTTCGCTTTCCATTTCAATGACTTTAGGAGGCATTCCAAAGAAATTTTTCTTACCTTCTTCTGCCCACTCATCAGTAAGTTCTCCCATAGGAGATGCTGGCGTTATAGGGTAAAGTCCACTAACTTCTGTAAAGTTATATGCAGAAAGAGCCATTGCCTCATTTCCATCCATTATTTTATTCATAAAAAACATCTCACTTTCATTAAAAGAATTCTTAGAAAAATCTAAGAATATCATTAACTGTTATAACAATCATTAAAATCATTAGAAGTGCAAATCCAACAGTATGTACTTTTGCTTCTGTTTCAGGTTTTACTGGACTACCCTTTATTAATTCAATTATTATAAATAGAATATGTCCTCCATCAAAAGCAGGTAGTGGTAAAAGATTAAGAAATCCAACATTTATACTTAAATATGCTAAAAGGTATACAAGTGCTGCAAAACCTTGAGATGCTTCTTCGCCTACTATTGAATATATTCCAACTGGTCCTGATAAATCATTTAATCCCACTTTACCAGTAAATAGATAGCCAACTGTAATAAACATTTGTCTAAAAAGTGATCCAGTCTTAACAAACATATATGAAATAGCATTGCCTAATCCTTTTTTAGTTTTTGTCTTTAAGCTAATTCCATACTTATATGTTGTTTGTTTTTGACCACTTACTTTAACAGTTTTCTTTTTAGAATTAATATTATATGTTTTTATGCTTCCATCTTTCTTTTCTACTTTTATAGAAACTGGTTTTTTATGATCTGCAACTGCAAGATAAAGTGAAACATCATCCATCGTATAAATATTATGTCCATTTATGCTTTTAATTAAGTCACCCTTAGAAAGTCCAGATGAATATGCAGGATAATTCTTAACTGTTCCATATAAAATAGGCTCAGTAGAAGGTGCTCCAATAAGTCCTATAAAGAAGAAAATTATAAGAGCAAGAAGAAAGTTAAAACCTGGCCCCATAAACATAATTAAGAATCTTTGCCATGGCTTTTTAGCTTGTAATTTTCTATCTTTTTTTATTGATTTATCATCGTTTTCAACATCTTCTCCGGCAAGAGAACAAAATCCACCTATAGGAATTAATCTTACATTATAATCCGTCTCACCATTTTTGCTTTTCCAACCAAAAAGTCTAGGCCCCATTCCTATAGAAAACTCATAAACATAAACGCCCATAAGTTTAGCAAAAATAAAGTGACCAAACTCATGAACAAATACAATAATTCCAAGTATTAGAACAAAAAGTATTAAATTTATTATAATATGCATAATGCCTCCTAAATAACTCCAAGTACTAAAATAGATGCTAAACTAATGAAAATTAGACTATCAAATCTATCAAGAATTCCACCATGCCCTGGAATTAAGTTAGAGAAGTCTTTAGTTTTATAAAATCTTTTAATCATTGAGAATACTAAGTCTCCAATTGATCCAACAAGTGATAAAATAATACTTATTGCACTGATTGTTAGTATATTCATATTAGGATTAATTACCATTAAATAAAAGTATGTTCCAGTAAATGATCCCATAAGAGTTCCAAATATAAATCCTTCAACAGTTTTATTTGGACTAATATTAGGGCAAAGCTTGTGACATCCGATTAACTTTCCTGATAAATATGCAAATATATCTGTCATAACTGCAATTAAAACTAAATACATAAAGTAGAACAAATCATAATTTCTAACAATAGAAAGTAAATTAAAACTAAATCCTACAAAAAGTGCTACTGCAATTAAATAAAGTGCATCTTCAATATTATAAGTTTTATTATCATTAATAAATACAATTGGTACTAAAAATGCAAACAAAAGTACACTTATAAATTTATAATCAATTGTATAATTAAAATCAATATTATCCATATTAGTTAAAACCATAAATATAATAGCAAGATATGTAAATACTTTCATTAAAAGTGGTACATCCTTAGTATCATTAATTTTAATTAATTCATGTGCTGCAAGACATGCAAGTAAGCACATAAAAACAGTAAATACTCTTCCACCGATTAACATAAGTGGAACAAATATAAGAACCATAACAATGGCACTTAAAACTCTTTTTTTCATAATCTATAGCCTCCATACTAATAAAATTATATAATAAAGAAAAGTATGTTGCAAGCATAACCATTTTAAAAAACGAAAAAATATTATATAATTACAAAAGGAAGTGTAAATATGAAAGAGTTAGAATGCTGCAAGCTATGTCCTCGTTGCTGTAAAGTAAATAGATTAAAAGGTGAAACCGGCCTTTGTGGTATGAATTCAAAAATAAAGGTTGCAAGAATTGCAAAGCATTATTTTGAAGAGCCACCTATCTCGGGCAAATCTGGATCTGGTGCAATATTTTTTTCAGGATGCAATATGAAATGTATATTCTGTCAAAACTATAATATTAGTACAAATAATTTTGGAAAAGAAATAAGTATTAAGGAATTAGCAGAAAAGATGATAAAGCTTCAAAAAGATGGATCATTAAACATTAACTTAGTTACCCCTACTCACTTTGTACCTAATATTAAAAGTGCAATTATTAAAGCTAAAGAAATGGGGCTTAATATTCCAATAATTTATAATACATCTTCTTATGAAAATGCTGAAACATTAAAGATATTAGATGGATTAATAGACATATATTTACCTGATTTAAAATACTATGATGATATACTAGCAATGAAATATTCTAAAGCTTATAACTACTTTGAAATAGCAACAAATGCAATAAAAGAAATGTATAGACAAGTTGGAACACCAGAATTTGATAAAAATGGAATAATGAAAAAAGGCGTTATTGTAAGACACCTTATGTTGCCAGAACAAATAGAAGACTCTAAAAAAATAATAAAATATTTATATGATACTTACCATGATAATATATTTATAAGTATAATGAATCAGTATACGCCTTTAAAACAAGTAGAAAACATAAAAGAATTAAATCATAAAGTATCAGATGAGGATTATGACAATCTTATAAATTATGCATGTGATTTAGGCATTAAAAATGCATTTATTCAGGAAGGCGGAACGCAAAGTGAGTCATTTATACCAGATTTTGATTTAACTGGTGTATAGAAAAAAAGAAGGAATTAATTTTCCCTCTTTTCTACTTCTATTTTAATAAAACCATCATTATGCATACTAGCTGCTTCATCAACAAGAGTTCTAATAGCATTAATAGTTGTTCCACCTTTTCCAATTAATTTACCATAATCAGATTCAGTCACTAAAACTTTAATAATGCCATTTTCATTTGTTATATCAAAGCTATCATCTGTTATGCTTTCAATTATGTTTTTAACAAGAACTACATAATCCATAACTATTTACTCATCTTTTCATCATTAAATTTCTTTATGATTCCAGCTTTACTAAATAGATTCTTAACAGTATCAGTAGGTTCAGCACCAACTCTTAACCATTTAAGAGCAACTTCTTCATTAATAGTATTATCTTTACTATCACATGGATAATAATTACCAATTAACTCAATATATTCTCCATCTCTTCTGCGACGAGAATCAGTTGCAACTATTCTGTAACTTGGATGTCCTTTAGCACCCATTCTCATAAGTCTAATCTTAACTGCCATAGTATCCCTCCTAACAATTCATTAATATCTTATCACAAAAGAAAATACCTGTCAACAATATTTTGTTAACAGATACTATTCCATAATTTTAAAATGATTACCACTATCTAAGTATAAGAAACCTTTCTTGCCTTCAAGTTGCATTAATACATCATCATAGTAATTTATCTTTTCAAACTTAGTAAGAGTTAAATAAACAGAATTACCATCATTCATATAAAGTAAAAATCTTCCATCATCATAAGTATTTGGATCATATTCAAGTTCTGAAATATTACCTAAAATATCACTTTTTACACTAGATAAATTATTACATAAATCTTTAAATTTTTTCTCTGGCACCTCATTAATTAATGTTGGTACTCTTAAATCACTTGAAAGATCATAATCGTTTCCATTTTCTAAGTAATATCTATTATTATATTTTAAAACAATATTATATTCTTTTATTTCAATTTTAATTTTATTAAATATACTTCTTTTTATTTTAACAGATTTAATAAGCTTATTTTTCTTAAGGTTATACTTTATCTCTTCATCAAAAGTAAAAAAGAAACTAGGATAATCTTTTAGATCAGCAAGTTCAAGTATTTCATCATCTGATAAGTTTTTATTACCAGTTATTACAATATTTTTTATTTTGCTAGTAAAAAGAATGTACAGTAAAAGAACTATTATAGCAATTACGCATAACATTTTAAAAAAATTACCAATTTTAACCCTTCTTTTTACCTTCTTTGCCATAAACTAATTCTCCCAATTAACAAATTCTTGTTCTATCTTTAAATCAATTCCATATTCTTCTTTTACTTTTTCTTTTACAAAAAGTATTAATTTATGAATATCTTCAGCTTTAGCATTTCCTGTATTAATAACAAAATTAGCATGCTTTTTAGATACTTCTGCCCCACCAATCTTAAGACCTTTTAATCCTAAATCTTCTATAAGCTTTCCTGATGCCATTCCTTCAGGATTTCTAAATACAGATCCTGCTGAAGGATAGTTTAAAGGCTGTGATTCCATTCTTCTTTTAAGGCGATCTTTCATAACAGATTCTATTGCATCTTTCTTACCAGGCTTTAATGAAATTACTGCACTTAAACAAATATACTTTTTATTATGAGTAAAAAAAGATTCTCTATAATGAAAATTACATTCTTTATTAGTAAAATTAATAATTCTATATTCTGGTGTTAAAACTCTAACTAAGCTTACAACATAACCCATATCGCTTTTATATGCACCAGCATTTTGATATATTGCACCACCAAGTGTACCAGGTATACCTGCAGCAAACTCAAAACCTGTTAAGGATGCCCCCTTAGCAGCATTTGCAATTCTAGGAAGAGATGCACCAGCACCTGCAAAAATCTTATTACCTTTAACTTCAATCTTATCAAAATTATTAAGTTTAATTAGTACTTTATTAAATTCTTTAGAACTAAAAAGTAAATTAGTTCCATTTCCAATCATCATGTATTCTATATTAAAATTATCAATTAACTTAACTACTTCAACAAGTTCAGATTCTGTTGTAGGATAAACAATTAATCTTCCTTTTCCGCCAACTTTATAACTAGTAAAATTAGATAGAAGAACATTTTCTTCTAATTTAATGTTACGTTTTTTAAGTTCTTCTATTAATTCCTTCATAATCTAGTCTCCTATTAATTTTTTTAATTCTTTATATATTCTATCGCTACTATCAGTTATTCCAAGCTTTAAGGCATTTTTATGCATACTTTCAAGTCTTTCTTTATCACTTAAAAGATTATCTATAAGTGGAAGAAGAGTACTTGATTTAAAATCTTTTTCAGGAAGAATTATTCCAGCACCATTTTTTTCAAGCTCTAAGGCATTTTTATATTGATGATTATTTGTAACATAAGGACTTGGAACAAGTATGCTTGGAAGTCCAATTGCAGTTATTTCAGCAATTGTTGATGCACCTGCCCTAGTAACAATTAAATCAGTGCTTTTCATTATTCCAGAAAGTCTCTTCTCAAATGGTACTACTTTTATATTGCTTGAAAGATCTATATCTTTATAATCACCAAAATATCTTTCACCAGTAACTAGTAGTATATTATAATCTTTATTTTTAATTTGTCTAGTAATTTCCAATTCTTCACTATTAATTGTTGCAGATCCAAGGCTTCCCATTACAATTAAAATAAGCGGTTTATTATCAAATCCTAATTCTTTTTTTGTAACTGGTTTTTCATTTATAATTTCTTGAGACCTAGGATTACCAGTAAAAACTACCTTTTCTTTAGGAAAATCATTTATACTATCTTTCATTGATATAAAAATTTTATCAACTTTTCTTCCTAACATTTTATTTGTTATACCTGCTATACTATTTTGTTCATGAATTGCAGTTTTAATGTGAAGTTTAACAGCAGCTTTTAAAAGTGGTGCAGTAACATAACCACCCACTCCTAGTACAACATCTGGTTTAAAATCTTTAATTATTTTTAAAGACTTTTTATACGCTTTATTATAAAGTTTTAAAACTTCAAAGTTTTTTAATAAACTATGTCTATTTAATCCTTTTATTTCTAAAGACTCATAAGGAATACCAAGGCTTGGAATAAGACGGCTTTCCATCCTATCTGTCGTACCAACATAAAGTACCCTAGAAGATGGTTCCATATCTTTAATCTTATTTATTATTGCAAGTGCTGGATAAATATGACCTCCAGTACCTCCTGCAGAAACAATGATACGCATGCTTTATGCTCCAGTATCGTAATTAGTTCTATCACCAATAATAGCTTTAACCTTTACTTTACCATGGAAATGTTTTCCAGCAACTTCATTTCCTGCCTGACTATCAATCCAGACTCTTAAATAATATGTCTTATTAGAGTCAACTTTAACTAAATCTTCCTTAATTATTCCATCATCTGGTAAAGTTTTAACATCATTTTCTGTTGCAGTTTCACTTTCAGTTAAAGTATATTTAATTTTACTATTAGCAAGTTTTTTATCTAAGCAATTATCACTTGTATATTTTTCTTCATCATCTACAATGCTTATTTGATACTTAGAATCAACAGTACCAGTATTACTAATCTTGAATGTATATGGATCTGAGGATATGCCATCAGAATCTGCTGTTGGAACAGCACTTACTAAATCTAAATCTTTTGTACTATCAAGTGAAATAATTAAAGTACCTGTTTTTAAAGTATTTTTATTATTACCAGGTAAATCAAATGATACTGCAGAAAGTGAATATCCAATACCAACTAAAAAAACAAAAACTGCAAGAACTATAATTGGTATAAATTTTTTAATATTATTATTTTTTTCTTTCTTATTATTTTTCATATTAATCCTCTCCTATTACTTTTAACTTTCCTATATAGTAGTAATTATCATCATCATCTAAACTACTTTTTGTTCCCCAAACTCTTATTTTGTAATCAGATTCTTCTTTAGGCTTTAGAGTTTTACTTACAAGTTCATCATCTATGTCATCCATATTATATATATCTGTCTGCTCACCCTTTTCATGGACGCTAACTTTAAGGGCAGATCTAGGAAGAAAAGTACTATCCTTATATTTTTTGTTCTTCTTTTTATAGTCACTTAATTTTATGCTAAAATATACTTTTTTATTTGTATTGTTCTTAACTGTTATATTATAAGGATTTGTTGAAAGACCAACAGCATCTGTAACAGCAACATATTTAGGTACCTCTATAGTATCACCTTCATGATATGTAACACTTATATTTGGAAGTCTCATTTTATAATCTCTTACACTTTTAAACTTGTTATATATAAGATAAGTAGAGATAGTTGCAAAAACAAGAACAATAAAAATAAATATAAAATTTCTTCTCCATTCTTTTTTTTGGAGCATTTTGTAATAATTGTAATTCATAAATAGTGCCTCTCTCTAAAATTATTATAAACTATTAACAATTTAAGTCAACTTTTGTTGTAAAATATTTACTTTTATTTTACAAATAATTGTAAAAAAGAATATATTATTATAAAATATTTTTAGGTGTTACTTATGAAAAAATTATTAATTTTATTTTTGATATTGCAGCCAGTACTAGATATTTCTTATACATTAAATATATTTAATATTAATTTAATTGTAAGAGCTTTATTTTTAGTATTTATATTTATATATCTATTAAAGGAAAAGCATTATAAGCCAATTATAATATTACTAATTTTAATAATTTTATATTTCCTAATAAATAATTTTTATTTTAAATATTCAATTTTTAATAACATTAAATATATAGCAAAGGTGTTTTATCTTCCAATAACACTTATATTCTTTTATTATTATAAAGATGATATTAATGATAAATACTTTATATATACACTTATACTTTATTTAACAATATATTATATATCATGGATATTTGGTATAGGAAATAATATATATGAAAATGGTATAAAAAAAGAAGGATTTAAAGGACTATTTAATTCTATTAATGAATTTAGTGCAGTAATAGTAACACTTTTTGGAATATCTTTAAATAATTTAATAAAAAATAAAAAATATATGTTATGCATAATACTTTCAGTACTAGTTGCATTCCTTTCTATGACATTAGGTACTAAAGTAATATTAGGCGGTTTAATAATATTGTTCTTATATTTTCTTTATAAACCATTTAAAGAATTTTATCTAAAAAAAGGTATTAAAACTAAGATACTTATAATATTTAGTATCATAATATTAGCATTTATAAGTGCTCTTCTAATAACCAATACAACAACATATAAAAATGCAGAAGTACAGAAAAAATATTTTAAAGCTAATAAATTTGATTTAAATTATATAAATAAAGTAATATTTAATAACAGATTTAGCTTTATATCTAAAAATCATAAAGAATATATAACTAGTTCTTTAGTAGAAAAATTATTTGGAATAAATAGAAATATAGTTAGAAAAGATGTTGAAATAGATTTATTTGATATATTCTATACATATGGTTTAATAGGACTAATGATTATATTAATTTATATAATATATATAGGTTATAAATCAAAATTGAAAGAATTATATTTATTTTTATACATGTTTCTATTCCTAATAAGTGAAACAAGCGGGCATGTACTTATAAGCCCATCAGTAAGTTTATATTTTGGAATAATTGTTTATTTAAATAAAAACGTAAAGAAAAAATCTTAACGTTTTTTTAATATCTTAATAGATTTTAAAACATCTTTATCTCTTAAGCCATCAGGATTAAGTGAAGACTGTAAAGGAATCTTTACTATGAGTTATTCCGGTAACATCAATATCATTTTCTAAAAGAATATTAATAAGTTCTTTTATAATAGAAGATGATATAACAATAGAGGCACCAGTATCACTCACAATCTTCTTAAGCCTTAAAAGATTATCCTTATCTATCTCATCTAAGCTATAATAAGTATCAAGTACTCCATTAAAATCTAAAAATATTACTTTCATGATCTTTCACTATCGCCTGTCTTATAGTCTATTGTAACGCCATCTTCATTATTGTAAACATAAACATTGAAAAGAATTCCACTTCCCTTATCTTCAACACTTTCAGCTTCAATTAAAACACCTGATGCTAGTAAATTATCATCTTTGTAAATAGGAGTTACTCTATAGAGTACATGATTACCAGACTCCTTAATATAATCTGCTACCATGTTTTCAAAAGGAAGCATACCTTTAGTATTCATAGATCTTGTACAAGTTATTAAATTTTTAGGATTAGCATTTTCTCCAGTTAACTGGTATCCAATTAAATGACATCTATTGTATAAATATTTTCCATCAATAAAATCATATTTTATTGTGTGCCATCCAGAAGGCTTAATCATACCTATTCCTTTTCTCTCTTCACTTGGCATTAAATTCTTTCCTATATTTGCAATAGCAACACCTGCTCTTCCAAGATTATCTAACTTACTATATTTTTCATAAGAATTAGAAACTAAATCACTATCTTTAAAATATGGTTTATTATTATTAATAGAAACATATAAAGATCCATTATATTCAGGAATATTATCTAAAGATATATTACTATTAGAATCATTTACTTTACCAAAACTATCCTTACTATAATAAGAAAATATTGTAACTAAAAGCACTATAATATAAATAAATATTCTAACTTTTCTCTTAGTTTTTCTCACATATATACACTTCCTTTGTTATTTTATCATGACTGTTTCCTTTAAAGTTATAAGAAGATATCATCTTATATTTAGATAAATCATAATTTAATTTAACATCACTAGGATAATCTCTATTAAACTTATAAAGTATTAACTTAGAAGAAAAAATATTATAATTATCTTCTAAGAAATATACATCATTATCTATACTCTCTATAACATTATATTTTTTTCCTCTAAATAAATCCTCTGATCTTTTAAAAATATTTATACAATCATAATCTTTATAAATATCATTAATTATTTCTTTATCACTTGATACCCTTCTATTATTAAAAGAAATACCTAAATTATTATCAACACAATATATAACTTCCATATCATCTATCCTCAAGTATATTATAATTCAAAAAAAGAAAGTTATCTACATTCTTTCATAAACTTTCTTTTTCATATACATAATCATTTTTATCTATATCATATATAGTTGCATATAAATTGTTAAATGAAGCGCTTCATCATCACTTATTTTTAAATTTTTACTAAGTACAAGCTCTTTGAAAAATTCTACGTTGCAATCACTTTCCATTAAATCTTTTATAGCAATTTTCTTTACAGTATCACATTTAAATGTTGTCTCAGAACTAGACTAAAACAGGTAAAAAGTGTAGCATAAAAAATGTTTTTCTAGCAATTTTTAAATCTTTTATTTTGCTTTTCATAATTTATCTACTTCTTCCTTTACTATTAACATTTTCTTTTATTTTTTCATTTTCATTTTCCTTTATCTTATATATAAAATATTTAAGTTTTTTTCCCATCATTTCAAGTGTTTTCTTATCAAGTTCTTTTCTATATTTATTTTTTATCTCTACTCTAAATCTTTCTATTTCATCAAGTGCGAGATGAGATCCAGAGTCACCTTCATCATCATCAATTATTTCATTTGTAATTCGTTTAATTAATTTATTAAATTTTTTCAGTACAAGATTAGTTATAAAGGCACTAATAATTACTTTATTAATAATAGTAATATCATTAATTATAGTATCATTTATCTTAAACTCACCTTTTCTAGATGGAAGAATATAACCATTATCTAATTTAATATCAATTTTAGGATTTTTACTTTTAAATTTTAAATCTTTATTTATAGTATAATTCATATAACTAACCTACTTTTCTAATAAATCTTTTCTTTCATTTTTTGTCTTCTTTAATGCTTCTTCTTTTCTCCACTCATCAATTTTTTTATGATCACCCGATAAAAGAATGCTTGGAACTTTCATGTCTCTAAATTCTTCAGGTCTTGTGTATACTGGATAGTCAAGCATATTATTTGTGAAGCTTTCAGACTCTAGACTACCACTACTTATAACGCCTGGTAAAAGTCTAATAATAGAGTCTGCTATAACACATGCAGCAGCCTCACCTCCTGTTATTACAAAGTCCCCAAGTGATATTTCTGAGTCTGCTAAAGTTCTTATTCTCTCATCAAAACCTTCATAATGGCCACATATAATAATTAAGTGTTTCTTAAGAGAAAGACTTTTTGCAGCTTTCTCATTATAAGTCTTACCAGATGGTGTTAAAAGTATTACTGTTGCATCATGATTCTTATTTAAATCCTCAACTGCATCAAATATAGGTTGACACATCAAAACCATTCCAGATCCACCACCATATGGTGCATCATCAACTCTTTTTTGAATAACTTTACTATACTTCCTAAAATCAATCAAATTAACTGAAACAATTTTTTTATCAATCGCTCTTTTTAAAATTGATTCACTAAAATATCCCTCTATCATTTCTGGAAAAAGTGTTAGAATATCTATTTTCATCTTATAATTCCTTCTTCTCCATTAATATAAATGATTTTTTCTAAATTATCAAGTCTAATAGAAGGACTTTTCATAGTAATTAAAAATTTATCATTATCACCATTAACATATAAAACAATATTATTTTTATTTGTGTCATTAATGAATGTAACCTTATAATTATTTCCTTTATAAATAACTTTATAGTCTAATAAATCATCAAGTATGTATTCATTATTATTTAAAGAAAGATTATTCTTATTAAAATATACACTTTTACCCTTTAAATATAATACATCATTAATATTATTATAATCATTTAGTGTTACCATATCAAAATCTTTATGTACTCTATATGATTTAATAATATATTCTTTATCATCAATAATTAATTTGTTACCAATCTTAAATACCTTATCTTTATGATCAAAATTTGACTTAATCCTAACTTCTCCCTTAATACCATGAGTTCCTACTATCTTTCCAATATATACTTTATCCATGTTTCCTCCCAATACCTATAAATATTATAATACAAATTAAAGAAATAATTAATCCTAATTTTAAATAAGGTGTTTCATATTTAAGAACTATTTTATGCTTGCCTTTATTTAAATAAAATCCCATAAAAGCATCGTCAGCTTTTTTTAGTTTTACTTTTTTACCATCAACATAAGCATTCCAGCCTTTACTATAGGGAACACTTATAAGTGCATATTTAGATTTATCTAAATTAACATTAATGTCATACCTATTAGTACTATATTTAACTTTACTATTACCAGTATCTAAACTCTTAATAGTATTTTCTATATCACTTATTTTTCTTTCGTATATCTTTATATTATTAATATTATAATTACCTTTATCTAAATAAATTCTAATTTTATTTGCTTTTTTTATTCTACCTAAATTAATTAAATAATTATGTTTATCACCATACATATGACTTTTATTATTAGTACCATATAGCATCTTAGAACCTATAACATTATTATCATCATATATTTTAATTTTAAAATTAAAAGCACCTAAGTCTTTATAATTATAGTTTAATTTATCAATATATAAATAAACTTCATCTCTTTTTATATCATCAAATATAAGTTCAATATATCCTTTTTTATGAACTTTATAATTCTTTTTATTAAGAGATATATTATTTAATTTAGTATTATACTTAACACTATCATCTTTAAAAGATACATTACTACTTTTATTACTATCTAAAACAATATATTTACTTAATACTTTATATCTATCAAATGAGTCTAATTTCATATAAGTTTTATAATCTACTTTTTTATCAAATAAATGTATTATACTCGTTTTATAATCTGATTTATAAAGATTATAAGTTTTATTTTTATATTTAGTATCTTTAATTTTTTTATTAAATCCAATAGGAACATGATCTTTGTTATCTGTAATAAAATATTTAGTACCCATTAATGCTTCTAACTCTGACCTAGAATCTAATCCAATATAAGCATGCTTCCAAGGAATACTAACAAGGCAAATATTAGTTAGAAACTTATCAATATTTTCATTATACATACTGCTATAAAAGTCATAACCAGATCTACTTATTAAACTACTAGCATTATAAATTCTGTCAAAATTACTATCATATCTTGTACCATCAATATTATTAATATTATTAAGTAAATTAATGCCACTACCCTCTAAAAGATAATTATAAGATAATCTATATTTTGTCTTACTAAATGATGTGTAAGTAAATAAATTTAATGTAATTGCAGATAAAATGCTTAATAAAATAAGTTTATTTTTATCTTTATCTTTTAGCATAACAATTACTATTATAAAACATAATAGTATTTCAAAAGACATATCAAATCCAGTATTTTTAATAAGAATATTTAAAAGCTCATAAATAAGTAAAATAGTTAATGTAATATATGATTTTTTCTTATCTATTTTATCTAGATTTTCAAGTACTATACACGCTATATTTACACATATTAATGGATAAATAAAATCCCATCTATTTGCATAATAAGAAAAGCCATTCATAAAATATCCAAATAAAGGTATTAAAAGTGAAATAGTTGCAATAATAAATTCTAACTTCTCTTTTTTATATTTACCTTTAATTGTAAATAAATAAATTATAAAAGTTAGAGTAAATGCACCAAGTCCCATAAACTCATCTCTAAAAGACATAGGAGTTCCAACTAAAAAGCCACTAAATAAACTCTTATACCAAGAAGCATTATAAAGGATTGGAAGAAATGACTTTATACCAATTCTACTCTGACTAAATAAATTACTTATAATTGGAAATGTTACAAAAGCTGATCCTAAAAGTGCAAGTACTGAATAAAACAAAAACTTAAAAACTAATTTAAAGAATTTTTTTAAAGACTTATTAGTATCACTATTAATAAAATATGTTATTAAGAAATATATAATTACTATAATACACATCATATATGAAAAATATAAATAATTAATAAATGAAATTAAAAGTGCTATAAAATATACTTTAGGATTATCATCTTTTATTAGTTTATCTACACCTACTATTAAAATAGGCATTATATAAAGATTATTTATAAAGAAAGATTCTGTAAATAAAAGTGTTGAATAAAATGAGAAAGAATAAAGAATAGAGCCAATTAAAGATGTTTTTTTACTATATCCTCTATATTTTGCAAAATATGAAAAAGCAAGACCTGATGTGTAAAGTTTCAAAAAGAGCATTAAGCTAAACCCTATTTCAGAATATTTCTTTGGAAAAAATACTGAAATATAATTAAATAAATCAGGAATATATGCACCCTTACTAATTAATATATCAGAGCCGAATCCTATAGAATTACTCCATAAAGGAACTATAAACTTATGATTAATAAATATATTTTTTAAAATTTTTCTTAACCAAGATCCAGTATTAATAAATCCTACATAATGTTGTGAAAACTCATCAAGTCCTCTTATGAATGATTTATTATAAATAATAAACCATAATAAATATGAAAAAAAGAAGGTAATTAAAAATATTAAAGTATAATAAATTAAATATCTTCTAGTTTCCTTTTTCATATGTAAATATTCTCCTCTAATAAGAGTATACCATAATTTAAATAATAGAAAAAGAAGTCAAATGACTTCTACCAAGAGGAGCCTCCTCCTCCGCCAGATCCTCCACCAGAGAAGCCTCCTCCAGAAAATCCTGATCCACCACCTGATATGAAGCCTGAGCCTGATGAAGATGATGCTGGATTAGATGTAAATACAGTTGTGCTTGTTGATATCATATTGTCCATAGAGTTAGTAAATGTATCAAAATTATAAGAAGTATATCCATAGTACCATGTTGGAGCTTCTATATTTATACTTTCAAACTTCTTAATCCATTTAGATGATACACCAAGAACATAAGTATATGGAAGTATATCATAAAAGTAATTTGGATGTTCGTTAACTAAAGCTTCTAATTTTTCTTTCTCTGCTGTCTCTAAAAAGTTTTTAAATCCTCTGAGTTTTCCAAGAATTTCTATTCCATATTTAGTTCTCTTATCTGTAAGCTTATAAAATATTGTAATAATAACTACTGAAATAAATCCTATAATACATCCAAGAAGTAAAAATGAATCATTAAATATGATATCTACTTCAGTAGTAAGCCATGGTAAAATCATAAACATGATTGTAAACATAACTGTAGAGAATATAGAACCTCCTTTAGACATAGATGATATTCCATCAAGAGAAATTAAAACAACTATATATCCAATAACTCCAAAAAGAATAATTGAAAAAGCTAAAGAAGTATCTCCCATAGAACTAAGAGGAATAACAGTAATTACAATATAAACAATAATACCAAGAAGAGCTATTATATTTTTTATCTTTCTTGTACCCTTATCAAATATTTTATTTTTATTTTCTTTACTATTAACAGATCTTAATATTTTATTAGTAGTTCTATAAAATTTATTTTCAAGATCAAGAAGAGTCACTTCATCACTAGACTCAAAAAGTCCATTTAAAAAAGTTTTTTCATACTCATTTGTACCATCATAATCTTTAACTTTTTTTAATGTAAAATTACCACTAGTTGATAAGATATTTTTATTTTCACTTTCAGTAATAGTTAAATATCCTTTATTAGCAAGATAAATAAGAAGTGATGTAACATCTTTATTTACAGCAGATCCATTATATAAAAATCCAGCTTCTAAACTATTGACACCATCTGGTGGGTAAAACTCCACAGTATCAACTACTAAATCATCTCTACCATAAAGTGACCATAAAATATATGAAATAATAATCATTACAATAGGTATAATAAATATTAAATAATCAGATATATTACGCTTGGGTGTAATAAAATAACCATCATCTAACTTTAATCTAACAGTAAGACCAGAATTTGGAACAAGTGTTCCATTAAGACTTCCAGTAATAGTTTTATCATTTACATTATAAGTTAAATTAGATGGATCATATCCTTCTGAGCCATAAGTACCAGTAGAAAATCCAAGCTTATCTTTATCAAACTTCTTAGGCATGTTAATAGTAAATGATACATTACTAATTGGACAGTTCCAACTAGTTCCTATTATATTGTAATAAAACTCATCAGAACCTTTTAAAGGATCACGTCCTAAATTATATTTATATTTAATTGTATAAGAATGTGCACCAGTTATTGTTTCATCACTAGATCCTATTTGAAGTCTTACATTATTATTAGCATATGACTTGCTATATCCTTCACTAACACTAATATTAGTAATCTTAACAGAATTAGTACTTTCTGATCCATCTTCTCTTTTAACAGTATTTTTATACGGAATATTTCTAATTATTCCATGTCCAGCTTCATTAAAATAAACATCAATATTTTCTTCTATATCATATGAATTATCTTCATTAACATCTATATTTACATCATACTTTGTAATTACATAAGGATAACTATTAGAATTATAGTAATCTTCTGCTTTTACAGATGGAATAAAAATAAATAAAGATAAAATTATAAATAATAAAAAATTAATTTTTCTTTTCATTTAAAATCACACTTACACTCTTTCTATCTTCTTCACTTGCTATAAACATAGTTTTTATCTTGTATCCAAATAATTTAGCACATAAATTACTTGGAAACTGCTCTACTTTGTTATTATAAAGTTTAATAACAGCATTATAATATTTTCTAGCATTCGCTATATCATCTTCAATCTTAACTAAGTTTTCACTTAAATTCTTAAAATTTTCTGATGCTTTTAATTCTGGATAAGATTCTGAAAGAGCAAGAAGCTTAGACATAGTATTACTAATTTCCTCATTAGTCTTTAACTTTTCACTATCAGGAATACTATCATAACTTCTAGCTTTAACAATATTTTCAAGTGTTTCAGCTTCATGCCTAGCATAAGCTTTAGTTACACTAACAAGATTAGGTATTAAATCAAATCTTTTCTTTAAGTATACATCCATAGTTGAAAATGCTTCATCTACCTTATTAGATAAAGTTTTAAATGAATTATATGTTATAAGAACATATATAAGTATAATTGCTATAACAATTAATAAAATATAAATAAACATAAATATCCTCCTATACAATATATTTTACCACTTATAATAATACAGCAAAAGAAAAAAAGTAAAATTTGTTAAACTTTACAAATTTTACTTATTAATTAGCAACCCAGTTAACTTTTAATGTTACAGACTTGTCTCCATCTGCAAGTCCTGAACATATATCAGTAGCATTATACTTTTTAGTCTCGTCAAAAGTGTCTTTACCGCATGCTTTACCAGAGCATATCCATTCTGCACCAGACTTTGGTGTGTATCCTGAACGTACTGCTGCAAAATGTCCTCCATTTGCATTTCTTAATGTGTCATTTTCAGCATGTGTTGTATCTCCATATTTCATGTACTGTACTGTTGTATTTAAGTTGTTTGTAAATTTACCTTCATTTGGATCATATGTAATTTTACATCTATTAAATCTATATTTTAATTTAGTAACTACATTC
>ONQM01000034.1 GCA_900319955.1 uncultured Eubacteriales bacterium
ATCTTCCTTAACTATGTTTGATGCTCCATCTAAGTTATCACAAATATCTTCTGAAAATCCCACTATTGCATTAAGTGGTGTTCTAATCTCATGTGACATGGAAGATAAAAAGTCACTCTTAGCACGATTAGCTTTCTCTGCAGTATTTTTTGCAAGTTCAAGTTCATTTATCATCTTTATATCAGGATTTTCTATCGTATGATACATAACTAAAAAATAAAATGAAAATACAAATGTTTCTGTAATTACTTCAGGATAATACTTCCTTAAAAGAAGTCCAAATATGAACATAAGTAAAAGTACAATATTTGGAATTAATTTTTTAAGTTTAAAATTATCTTTAAAAGCATAATAAATACATGTTATAAGTATTAATGGAACATATAGAACAACTTCAATCATTGCAACATAATAAGCTGGTCCACCAACATCAATAGTTTCTCCCTTAACAATTGTATTAATTGGAAGAAGAAATATAAAGAAAACAACAATTAATGTAAATATTAAAAATAAAATATTTAACTTTTTAAAAAGTTTATCATCTAACTTAATCAATTCAAGTGAATAAATAAGCATATAGAAAATCATAATGTCCATCATTACAAGATAAAAAGACTGCATTACACCAAGTATATATAAGTCTCCACCTAACATAGCGTAAACATATCCAAGTATTCCTAAAAAAGAATATGCTGTATTAAATATAATTAATCTTGAATAAAGTTTTGTTTCTTCATTTTTAACATTCTTCTTAGAAAAATATAAAATATCTAAAAACACTGCAATTATGAGTGCTGCCCCTGGAAGCCATATTCCATTCATTAATTATCACCTCAATCTTCAAACTAAAATAGACCTATCATGGTCTATTTATCTTTATCTTCCTCTTCTTCAATCATTCTTTCTATATTTTCATAAGTTAATTCATGAAATTTATATTCACCAATAAGCTTAATAAGTTTCTTTTTTATCTTATCAAACTTAGTAAAAAATGCTGCATCATATTTGTGAGAATCACTACCAATCATTGCAACCATATCATTTTTAAGAAGATATTTACAACGTTTTTTTGACTCTCTTCCATATGTTCCAATTATACTTTCATAATTAACTTGGAACATTACATCTTTATCATAAAGTTTCTTATAATCTTCATTTTTTAAATATAAATATCTTTCAGGATGAACGATTATTACATTTATTCCCATTGATTGTAATTCAAATATAACATTACTTAAATTAACAATACTATTTGTAAAAGGAAGTTCTAGAAATAAGTTATTACCAACCATACTTATTTCATCACCTTTTTTAATTAAATCAATAATGTTTCCAGTTATCCTAACTTCATTTGATAAATAAAGTTTTACATGTATATCATTTTCTTTTTCAGCCATAACAAGAGCATTAAATGCTTTCTTTTTTGTAGCATTATCAGGATGATAAGCATTTTTATAATGTGGTGTAAGAATTACTTTTGTAAATCCCAACTTTTCAAAATTTTTAAGCATCTTTAAGCTTTCTTCAATAGTTTGTGCACCATCATCAAGCCCAAATAGTGCATGGCAGTGCATATCTAAATATTCGTTATTCATATCTGTATGATGAGTAGTAATATCCTCCATATTTCTCCTCCACTTTATTAACTATAACACCCGCAATTGGAGCACCTACGTTTTCAAGGCTCTTCTTAGTATTTACTAGTAAATCAATTGGTGTATAACCTATAGAACATACAATTAAAGTTTTATCAACATAACTTGAAACAATAAGTGAATCAGGTAAATTAGTAACAGGAGTTCCATCAAGAATAATGTAATCATATTGTCCATCAAGTATATTAAGTAGTACTTTAAAAACACGACTACTTAAAAGTTCTGATGGGTTTGGTGGAATAGTACCACGTGTAATAACATCTAAATTCTTAACATTTGTCTTACAAATATAATCAGAAAGAGATGCTAAATCATTCTTTGCAATTAAATTAGATAATCCTTTATTTTTAAGACCAAATCTTTTATGTACAACGCCACGTCTTAAATCACAATCAATTAAAATTACTTTTTTATTATTCTGAGCAAAAGATGCTGCAAGGTTAGCACTTACAAACGATTTTCCTTCACCCATTATAGAACTTGTAATAAGTATTCTTTTTACATTATGTTCCATATTAGAAAAATCAAGATTTGTACGTACTGTTTTAACATCCTCTGCAAAATTTGACTTAGGCATTGCCCTAATTAAAAGCTTATCACCAATTTTATTCTTAGATATTGTTTTAGAACAATCTCTAATTTTACCCATAATAGGAAGTTCTGTTTCTCTTTCAACTTCTTCACTATTCTTAATAGTCTTATCAAAATAGAACCATAAGAATAAAATTATTATACCAAGTGCTAAACCACCAACTATATAAATAGTTATTTCTTTCTTTGCATTTAAGTTATAAGGTCTAGATGCAACTTCTGCTTTATCAAGAATAGAAACATTCTTCATATTATATATTTTTGCAACTTCTTCTTTAAAGTTATTTGCAACAGAGTCTGCTATAGTTTTAGCAAGTACCTTATCTTTATTTACAACACTCACTGTAATAATTTCAGTTCCATCTTTTGAATCAACACTTACGCTACCAGCTAAATCACTATATGATATATTAAGATTTAACTCACTAATAGTTGCATTAAGAACCTTTCTACTCTTAATAATTTCTGCATAAGTATTAACTAAATTTTGGTTAATACTTATATCAGTAGTAGTTATTGTACTTCCTTGACTTGCATCATTATTTGTTGCAAGTATTATAGAAGTAGTACTCCTATACATAGGTACTTTTATATATGTACTATAAAATGTACCTCCAAGAAATATTGCAAATGTAATTAAAAGTACAATCCAAAATTTCTTTAATAAAAAGCTAAAAAAATCTTTTACATCTGTTAGACTTATCTCATCCATAATTAATACTCCCTTTTATTTGACTATATTAAAATTATAATCACTAAACGTTTATTTGTAAATTATATATTTAAACTTTACTGTAAACATTAGTAAGATTTTATAAATAACCCTAAATCATAGAATGACCCACTTGATATTCTTGCAAGCGTTGTAGTATCACAAACATTATTTGTATCACAAGAATTTGCAGTATAAAATTCATTTATCTTAGAAACATTGTGAATAGGACTACTTAACTTAAATTCTTTATTTTTATTATAATTAAGCTTATCTTTATTAAATAATTTAAAATACATTACTTCTCCATCAGTATTTTCAATAAAGATATATGTGTCCTTAATAGTATTACCAACTCTTCCGACAAAGCCTTTAAATATTTTATCTTTTGTACCAGTTATTTTATATTCAGATTTCTTTTCATCTTCAAGTCCGCTTACATTTTTAAAAGTATTCCAATCAATTATAAGTGATGGTTTACCATTTTCTATCTTTACGCTTAAACCAGTTCCATCAACTTCTCCTTTAGCATCACTATATGTATTTCTATTATTCATATTAAGTGATTTAGTAAGAAGAATTGCTGTATCCGTTATTTCAAAGTTTGGTGTTATTGCATCTTCCATTATTTTGTTTTCCTCTTTATTTTCGTTTTCATTATTATTTTGTTTTACATCACTACTTGTTTTATTACTTACTTTTTTCTCATCTTTCTTTTCTAGTGTATTATCTTTACCAATACTACCAATTTTCTTAAATACACTTCTTACACTATCATCAGTATTATATAAATATATAAATACTGCAATAATTGCAATTAATAAAATAATTACTTTTATGCCATTTCCATTTTCTTCATTCTTATTAAAATTACTATAAGAATTTCTATTACCATACATAAAATCATATCACCCAAAACAATTTTATCAAATAATAATTGTTTTTTATATATTTTATTTATTTTTTTACATTCTTTACACTGTCAAGTATCTTACCCTTACTTGTGTATATTATTTCAGTTAAATCATTGTAGTTTTCAAATACTGAAAGAGTTAAACTTTCTAAATCTTTTTTATTTATATAATCATTAAACTCTACAAATAATATATTATTGTCAAACGTATAATTATTTATTTTACTTTCAGTTATTGTACTTATTAAATTATTTTCATGTATAAAACTACTTGTTAACTCTTCTATAATAATATCTATTTTATCATTTTTATTATTTACATACTTAGTAACTGGTACAAAATATGATGATCCTTCTATATCTTCTTTATAATATATAGATGCTTTCTTGATATTTTCTTTTTCTGATATATCATATCTTCTATTTATTCCAAGATCTTTTTCAGTCTCAGTATAAAAACTATTATTTACGTAAAACAAAATCTTCTTAACATTTTCTACACTAAATAAAGTATAACTTATACTTTCAAGTTCTATTCTTTCTGGTACTTCATTTACATAAACTTTAACTGTATCTTTATCTTTTAAAAGTTTTAATATTTTAAAGTTTTTTCTTAAAGGACTTTTTAATCCTTTAGGAATATTATTTCCATATAACATACTTATTAATTTATCTATATTATCAGCATAAACATTATTAATCGCTAACCTATTATATTTATCTTTTAAATATACTTTGTAATTAGTTTTAATATTAACATAATCTATAACAGGTTCTATTTCTTTATTCATATTTTTTAATGTATAAGAAAACATAATTATAAAAAGAAAAAGTGTTGTTGTAAAAATCTTTCTTATAATTTTATCTTTAAGCATATTATCACCTAATAAATTTTATGATAAAAAAAAGAAGAGTATTACCTTATATTTAACTCTCCTAATCTTATAAGTTCTAGTATTGCTGAGCATCTTGATTTAACGCCTAATTTTTGTATTGTATTAGATATATGATTTCTTACTGTTTTATCACTTATTTTAAGTTCTTTTGCTATTTCTTTTGTAGTTTTATTATTTATAAGCATACTAAATACTTCTTTTTCTCTCTTAGTTAAAATAGACATAATTCCTCCACACTAGTATTATATGAAGGAAAAAATCATATGTCACTACTTACTAAATTTAACAGAAATATTATATCTTGAACTCATTAAGTTTTGTGCATCATGCATAACATCAACTGCTAAATCTTTAGAAGGATTCTTAGACGTACAAAAGACTTTCATATTTGTGTTATCTGATATCTTAATAAAACAGTTTAATTTAAGATTTTTCTTTAAGTCTTTTTCTATTTCTTCTTCCTTAGAAGATATATCTGTAATACTCTTTATTTTTTCATAAGCTTCTTTTTTAGCATTTGAATCTGAATCTTTATTAGTTAAAGTTTTCTCTAATTTTTTCTTTTCTGTTTCACGCTCTACAAGTGCTGCCTCTTTGTAGCTTTCAATTACATCTAAATTTTCTTTTTCAAGTGATACTTTCTTAACTGTATTTTTTAAACTCTTTTTCTTGTTAAAGGCATCATTTGGCATTGTAACATAATATACTCCAAGTACAAGTACTAAACTAAAAAGTGTTAAAAACCATAATCCTTGTTTATTCATAAAAAATCCTCCATTTACTAAAGTATATGAAGGAAATTTTTATTTATTACTAAATATCTATATTTTCAAGTGCTTTAATAATAGCATAACGTCCTGCACTATAGTATAGTGATCCCTGCTGATATGCAATAAAAGGAGGTCGAACTGGTCCATCGCAACTAATTTCTATTGATGATCCTTGTGTAAATGATCCACTTGCCATAATAATTTTGTCTTGATATCCTGGCATATCTCCAGGAACTGCAAGAGTATTCGAATCAATTGCACTTCCTTTTTGTATGCCTTGTACATATTTAATTAATTTATCAGAATCATTAAAATATATTGCAAGAACAATGTCTGAATGATGTTCATCATATTTAGGCGATGTCTTAATACCAAGATGCTCAAATATATAACTTGTAAGCATAGATATTTTTATACTAGAAGAAACTGCATTAGGTGCCATATAAATTCCCATTAACAAGCTTCTATTAATTGAAAGAGTTGGTCCAACATCTCTTCCTTCACCTGGAAGTGTTAAACTCTCTCCTACTAAATTAATAAGGTCATGACGCCCTGCAACATAAGCACCATTAGGAGAAATACCACCACCTAAATTCTTTATAAGTGATCCAACTGCAATGTCACATCCAGATGCTCCTACCTCTTCCTTTTCAGTAAACTCACAGTAACAATTATCAACCATTATAATAATATCTTTATTAATATTTTTTATAAAACTGCAAACCTTTTTAACTTTTTTAAATGAAAGAGTTTCTCTTGTACTATATCCTCTACTTCTTTGAATTTCAATTACTTTAACTTTATTATTTTTTAAAAAAGATTCTATTTTATCATAATCAAAATCATTATCTTTTAAATCTATCTCACTATAATTAATATTAAATGATTTTAAGCTACTAGGATTATCATTAAAACCTATTACATCATCCATCGTATCATATGGTTTACCTGAAATAGAAAGAAGTGTATCACCCGGTCTTAAAAGTGCAAAAAAAGTTTTACAAATTGCATGTGATGCCGAAACAAATTGGTTTCTAACAATAGCATCAGGAAAACCAAGTACCTTTGCAAATACTTCTTCTATCTTAGATCTTCCATCATCATTATAGCCATATCCTGTTGTTGATGCAAAATCAGATTCTGTTATATTTACATCATGAAAAGCTGATAAAACAGAATCTGCCTTAATATTAGTTATTTCATCTACCTTTTTAAATTCATCTTTTAAAGCATCTTCTGCATCATAAACAAGCTTTAATACTTTATTAGTCTCCATATGTACCTCCATCAACTTTAATAATATCATTATTTATATAACTTGCATCATCACTTGTAAGAAAATAAACTACTTTTGCAATCTCGGTAGGTTCTGCAAATCGTCGAACAAATATTTTTTCTTCCTCACTTTTAATATAATCATCATCTAAGTCTTTTACTTCACTTTCCATGTTTATCCAACCTGGTGCTATAGCATTTACTCTAACATATGGAGAAAACTCAAGTGCCAAATTATGTGTAAGCGAGTTAACTGCAGATTTTGATGCATCATAGTCTATTGACATAGGAAAATATTTATCTATTCCATTTGTAGAACTAATATTTACAATAGATCCTCCTTTATTTTTATACATTATATTACCAAGTGCCTTTGATATATTAAATGTACCATATATATTAACTTCCAAAGTATTCATAAAGTTTTCCTTATTCTTTTCATCAAATAAACTATCAATACATACTGCAGCATTATTAATAAGTGATACTACATTTAATTTATTTTTATTTATAAACTCACTAAGTTCTAATATATCATTATCAGATGAAATATCACATTTAAATGTATAAATACTTACTTTATATTTATCTTCCAATTCTTTTTTTAAACTTAAAGCACTTTCTTTACTTGTATTATAAATAATTAATAAATTTTTACCCTCACTTGCAAAATATGTGCTAATTACTTTTCCAAGTCCTCTAGCTCCCCCTGTAATTACATAATATTCCCTCATATAAACTTCTCCCAACTGCTCATATTATATCATGAATCGTTCAGATCGTTCAAAAAATCGTTCAATTATTTTAAAATTTGAAAGATTAATTGTTTTTTAGCTACTTATTTTTCTTTTATACGTATCATTAAATCTTTTCTTATATTTTTTCATGCTTGCTTAATTTTTGATACTCAGGATCATTTTCATATCTTCTTTCACAAAAATTGGTATTACCTTATGTCTTAAAGCTGAATATAATGCCTTGTCTAATATCAAGAAGTCATTTTCACCAATCCTAGTGATAGATTCTATATCATCAATTGTGTATATGTTATATATTTTTTTTATCTTTTGTAACTATTCTATTATCATTATAGTTATTCGTCCAAAATTTATATTAGTCATCATAATTTCCAATTAAATTATTTATCATTTTTCGCGCCCAAATTTATTGTAGCAAAAGCAAATTTAAAATTTAATAGAATAGAAAAAATTATTCATTATATAAAATGAATAATTTTATCTTGCTTTAACACTTCTTTTAAAAGCTTTATATTTTAAGAATTCTTCAATACTTACCTTTTTATCTACCAAACAAATAAGCTTTGCTTCACTGCTTTTAGGAAGTGTGCCTGCAAGTGGATACATATGATTTATCATCATCTCTTGGGTTTTCTCATCTATATCAAAATACTTAATAGCATTTAAAACTGCAACTTTAGGATGTTCTTTTAACTCTCCTTTTCCATAAGGCGAATTTAGCTCAAATCTAAAGAAAAAGTCATGAAGAAGAGCAGCTCGAGTGGCTCTTACATAATCAAGTTCTTTTTCCTTAGCATCTAAATAAACTTCTTGTGCAACCTTAAGTGAATGTGAAAGTCTATTAGATCCATGATGTTCTTCAAGTGAAAGCATATTAAATACTTTATTTTCTAAAATATCTTTTGTAATATCTAAAAAATCATTATCTATCAATTATCATTTTCACCTTCACCGCCATGCTTAAATACTTCTCTAGGCTTAGAACCATTCTGAGGTCCTATTATTCCATGACCTTCTAACTGATCCATTATTCTAGCTGCTCTATTATATCCAATAGAGAATTTTCTTTGTATTAGAGATGCTGATGCTTTACCACTTGTTTCAACAAAATCAACAACTTCATTATAAAGTGAATCAACATCATTATCTGTTACACCTTTTTCTCCACCTTCACCACTTGATGCTGAATCAAGATTCATAAATGCATCATCATAATCAGCTTCAGACTCTTTTGTAACAAAATCAATTATTCTTTTTATTTCATCATCTGTTATAAAAGACCCTTGAATACGAGTTGGACTGTTTGCACCAATTGGCAAGAAAAGCATATCACCTTTTCCAAGCAATTTTTCTGCTCCAACTTGATCAAGTATTGTTCTAGAGTCAACTCCAGATCCAACTGCAAAAGCTATTCTTGAAGGAATATTTGCTTTAATAAGTCCTGTAATTACCTCTGTTGATGGACGCTGTGTTGCAACAATTAAATGCATACCTGCTGCACGAGCTTTTTGTGTAATTCTAAGAATTGATGCCTCAACTTCTTTTGCTGCAACCATCATTAAATCTGAAAGCTCATCAATAATTATTACAATGTATGGAAGTCTTTGCTTTTTATCATCAGGATGTTTACTATTATAATTATCAATAAATTCGTTATAGCTTTCAATATTTTTAGTTTTAGTTGCTCCAAACATTTGGTATCTGTTTTCCATCTCAGTTACCATTTTTTGAAGTGCAATATTAGCTTTCTTTGGATCAGTTACAACTGGACATATTAAATGTGGCACACCATTATAAACAGAAAGTTCAACAACTTTTGGATCAACCATCATAAGTTTAACTTCATCTGGTCTTGCTCTCATTAAAATAGAGCAAATAATTCCATTTACACAAACAGATTTACCAGATCCAGTAGTACCAGCAATAAGTAAATGTGGCATCTTATTAATTCTGCATACTCCAATATCACCCATTATACTTTTTCCAAGAGGAGCCAATAAAGGATCTTTATTTTCTCTCATTATTTTACTATTCATTATTTCATAGAAGCTAACTGACGATGGATTATCATTTGCAAATTCAATTCCAACTGTTGTTTTTCCAGGTATTGGAGCTTCAATTCTTACATCTTTTTTAGCAAGTTTAAGAGCAATCTCCCTATTAATATTTAATATTCTTGAAAGTTTAGTACCACTTTTAATTTCAAGTTCATACTGAGAAACTGTTGGTCCAACGTGAACTTCAACAACCCTTCCAGAAATGTTAAAATCTTTTAAAACATTTTCAAGATTAACAATATTTTTCTCTATTGCATCATTATCTGTTCCTTTTCCTTTTTTCTTTGGCTTATCAAGAAGTTCAATAGGTGGTAAAACATATCCTTCTAAATTAAGAGGTGTATGCTCCGAAAGTTCTTCCTTATGTTCTTCTACAGGAACACTTTCTGGCCTACTATTATTTTCAATAGTAACTTCTTTTTTAGGCTGAAAATTTTCTTTTTTGTCTGCATCATCATCTTTACCATCACTTATAATTACATCTTTTCTTTCTTTCTTCTCTTTTCGAGCCTCTTCTTTTGCAAGTCGCTTCTCTTCTCTTTTAGCTTTATGCTCTTCAGATGCCTCTTTAGCTTCTTCATATTTATCTGATATTAAATCAGCAATACTAAATCCAGTAAATAAAATTATTCCAACAATTATTAATACAATTGCAACAATCTCCATTCCAGACAAACTAAAGAGTGAATCAAAAATTATTGCAAACAATCCTCCAATAAATCCTCCTCCAACAGAGAATGCATCACTAATTGTTCCAGTAGATAAAATAGATTGAAATCCTGCAACTAACTGATTTATAGTTTCTTTAAATATTTGCATACTATTTCCATCATTTTTTACAACAAATTCTTTATGCATTAAAACAAGTATTCCAAGTACAGTTATATAAATGCCTATTAATTTTGTGTTTTTAAAGTCAGGTGTTTCTCTTTTAAATATCATGTAAATGCCTAAGAAAAAGAGAGCAACTAAAAATACAAGATATAAAGATCCAACTAAAAATAAACTAAATGATGCAATACATTTTCCAACTGGTCCATATCTTCCAATTCCAAGTATACTTATTAATATTAAAAGTATCCCATATACTTCTGCTCCATGAGAAAAACTTTTACTTTCTCTTCTTTTCTTTCTTTTAGCCATAAAAACACATCCTTACACAAAAACTATAAAATATACAATATCAATTAGAACACGACAAATTATCATGAATAGGCTTTTTAGTACTTGTTCCAATTAATTCTTCTTCGACACTATCTACAAAATCACTTTCTTCTCTTTTAGAAAATGTTGTAAGAGATGCAAGTGTAAACACAACAATAACTGCAATCATAAGTGTTCCATAAAGCATTGTAGTTATTGCAAATCCCTTATTATTCATGATATCACCCTACTTAAATATTACAACAAATTTTTAAGTATTACAATATATTTGTCACTATACTTTTTATTTTTTATTATTTCATATTTATTATTATCAAATACTAAATTATCCATATTATCAAGTTCTAACACTATTATTCCACCTTTATTTATTAAATTATTTTTATCAATAATTTCAAGTGCTATTGGTATAAAATTAGTTTTATAGGGAGGATCTATAAAAATAATATCATATTTATTAATATCATTTTTTAAATAAGTTCTAAAGTCTCCTAAATAAGTTTTATAGTTATAATCTCCTATTTCCTTTAAATTATCTTTAATTACATTAATACATTTTTTATTTTTATCACAAAAGAAAACAAAAGAAGAACCATTTGAAAGAGCTTCTATTCCAAGATTACCAGATCCAGCGAATAAATCAAGAACTTTGCTTCCTTCTAAATAACTATTAATACTTGCAAATAAACTTTCTTTTACTCTATCCATTGTAGGACGAGTACCCTCAATATCAAATCCCTTTAATCTTCTTCCTTTATATTTACCACTTATTATTTTCATATACATCTTCTCTTTTCACTTTTAAAACAAGAAAGTTCTTTATTAATAGAAAGTATTATATAATTAACATCACCCTCGCACTTATGAGCATCCATTATTTTATCATTACTTCTAAGTTCTTCTCTTAAAACACTATTATATTTATTATCATTATAAGTATTTAATTTTTTAGATAAATCTTTATCTTTTTTTATTTCATCATAAGATTTTTTTAAATTAGATACTCTTTTATCACTTTCTAAACTATTAATAAAATTATCTACCAATATATTTAATTCATCCATAATTATCTCCAAAAAATGCACCTTGGCAAAAAGCCTCTGGTGCAAGTAGTAATAATTACTACACCTAAACTTTATCAAAAATTTAAGTAAAAATCAATTATTTTTTTATTATTATTATCATTACTATTTACTTTTTCTAGTATTTCAAGCCATTTTTTTGCAGCCATAGGAACAAATAGATCTGAATCGCTCTTAAATTCATCAGAATTAAGCTCCTCTAAGAATAAAAATATTGTTGACATCTTTACATTAATTATTCACAAATATGTAAATGCTATTTTAAAGTATCTAAAATAGTTTCAGCAAGTTTAATTGAACTGCTTACTTTATTTAATTTATCTTCAACCGTTGTATGATTTTCTTTTTTCATATTATCTTCTATTTTTTTAATACTTTCAGGATTTCTAATTAACTGTTTATAAAGATAAGAATGCATTTTTAAATAAGAAACTAAATCTTTATTGCTATAAATATAAAGTCTTAAACCTGTATCCATTTAATCCTCAAAATACTTATACATTGGTCTTTCCTCATATGAAGTATTTCCTGTAGTTGATGCTCCGCCTTCAAACATAGAAAGAACCTTTTGAATATTGCCTATTCCTTTTTGTAATTCTTTTGGATCAGCATTCTTAAGTTTAGATAGAAAATCATTGTTTTTACTTACACCTTTTTCTTCTTTAAAATATTTACTCCATACTTCGACATCCTCTCCATATATATCATATATTTCATAAAATTTCTGGAATGATATATTATGTTTAACAACATACTCTGCAAGTTCAGGATGTTTTTTTACAAATAATTTAAATGTTTCTTTAGACATACAACCACCATTATATATTATGATTAAAGAAAGAAAAAAAGACTATTTATAAGTCTTTATTAAATTTTCTTCATTATCTAATTTTGAGTTTGAAGCAACATATTTTAGTTCATTTACTATTTTAACCATACAACTGCTTAGTTCAGGATCATTAATAGAGCATTCTTCTTTTTTATCTAAAGAATCATGTAAATTTCTAAGGATGTCACAAACAGAACTAACTTTATAATCAAAGTCATGACAACGAGTCTCTCTACTAACTACATTTACAGTATCACCATCTATATTAAATTTTGTAATTTTAAAATCTGCAATTGTAGGTGGATCCTGACTTTCATCAAACCAGCAGTTCCAATCTTCTCTATAATCATAATTCCAAACCTCTATAGTATCATCAGGTTTTATTGCAATAAATGATTTTTTAGTCTCCATTCCGTCACCATTAGCATCAAGAAAAATTGGTGAAAACTTAAAAATTACAGAAGAATTAGGCAAACCATATCTATTATTTTCATCAAGTATTTCTGCTCCTAAATCAGCATAATTATCTAAAATCATATTAAGACAATTTTCAATATTTGTTGGTATAAGCCTATCCTTACCATTGCTTTTGCAATATATTAGACCAAATTTATACCTATTGCTTAAAAGTTTTTTGCTATTATCTAGAACAAAAGTAATTAATAAATAAAATTTATTAATCACTTAGAAGTCCTCACGGACTTCTTTTTCTACTTCACAGAACCCTAATGGTTTCTCCATAGACCAGTACCGGATAGTTGCTACCCT
>ONQM01000035.1 GCA_900319955.1 uncultured Eubacteriales bacterium
AATATTCATTTTCATTATCTGTTAGATAAAATATATTTTCTTTATCTTTTTCACTTGCTGTTCCTTTAATTTCTACAAGTATTTCATTTCCATATATATCATGTGTTATAAAATCATATCCAAAACCATCACCAATTTTAGATACCCATATCATATTATCTATTATATCTTGATACTTTGGATTTTTATATTTTAATTTTTCTAATACTTCTTTTTCATGTTTATAGAAAAGATACTCTGCATATCTTCCAATTATATGATTTCTTTTTTGGGGATCTTTTTCATTTAATATACTTTTAAAATCTTCTTCTATTTCATTATTTGAAAAGTACGCTATTAATTCATCTCCATATACATGAAATAATTTTGTATTTTCATTAAAGTGAACTCTTGTTATTCTAGTGCTTTTTAAAAGATTATCTAAATTATTTTTAAATTTAGTGTTATCTTCATTACTCATTTCTGGTCTTAATGAACATATTACTTTATCAAATGTTAAGAAGTTTCCTTCTGTATCTAATTCATTAGGAGTTTTATTTTCTAGAACTGATTCAGTTATCATTAAATTTAAAAGTATACTATCTTTAGCATCTCTAAATGGAAAAAACTTACAGAATAATACTTTTCTTTCTTCTTTAGGAATATTATCATTCATTATTATTTTAGATAATACTTCTACTTCTTTTTTTCTTTTATTTATTAATTCATTAACTCTATTATATAGTTCTTTATAATTACTTTTATTAGAATGCATATCATTTAAAAATTCTTCGATTTTATCATAGTAGTCTAATGTATTACTATCATTAGTATCTAAATAATTTAATAAAATTTTTGCAATATCATCACTATTCATACAAAATCCCCCTAAATTTCAGCATATTATAGCATAAATTAACAAAAAAGTGTAGTACTTTTGCAGATTTTGTGTTATAATTTAATAGTTTACGTGAAGAGGGTGTATTTATGAATAAAAGAAATGTAGCGATAATCGCACACGTCGATCATGGAAAGACAACGCTTGTAGATGAAATATTAAAAACATCTGGAATGTTTAGAGCAAATGAAGACGTAAGTAATGTATCAATGGATTCTAATGCTATTGAAAAAGAAAGAGGTATTACTATACTTGCAAAAACAACTGCACTAGATTATAAAGGATATCGTATTAATATTCTTGATACTCCAGGTCATGCCGATTTTGGTGGAGAAGTTGAAAGAATTATGAATATGGTTGATGGAGTAATTCTTGTAGTTGATGCATATGAGGGACCAATGCCTCAGACGAGATTTGTTTTAAAGAAAGCTTTTGAAGCTAAAGTAAAACCTATTGTTGTTATTAATAAGGTTGATAAACCAGCAGCAAGATGTAAAGAAGTATTAGATGAAATACTTGATTTATTTATTGAGCTTGGTGCAAATGATGAACAGTTAGATTTCAAGACAGTTTATGCTAGTGCCTTAAATGGTACATGCTCTTTATCTGATGATTTATCAACACAGACTCCAGGATTCCACGAACTTCTTGATTTAATAATATCTGAGATTCCAGCACCATCAGGATCTAACGACAAACCACTTCAGTTCCAACCAGCACTTCTAGACTACAATGAATTTGTAGGAAGAATTGGAGTAGGTAGAATTCATAATGGTACTTTAAAAGTAGGTCAAATGGTTTCATGCTGCAGACTAGATGGCTCTATAAAACAGTTTAGAGTTCAAAAATTATTTGGATATTATGGATATGATAGAATTGAAGTAGAAAGTGCTGAAGCTGGAGACATAGTTGCAGTTGCTGGTCTTTCAGATATATCAGTTGGTGAAACTTTATGCGAAGTAGGAAAAGAAGATCCACTTCCAAAACTACATATAGATGAGCCTACACTTCAAATGACATTTGGTACTAACTCATCTCCATTTGTGTCTCGTGATGGTAAAATAGTTACTGCTCGTAAGATTGAAGAACGTTTAAATCGTGAAACACAAAAAGATGTTAGTTTAAAAGTCGCTCCATATACAAATGAGTCTTTCCTAGTTAGTGGTAGAGGAGAACTTCACTTAAGTATTTTAATTGAAAATATGAGAAGAGAAGGATTTGAACTTGAAGTTTCTAAACCACAAGTTATTATTAAAGAAATTGATGGCGTTAAATGTGAACCTTATGAAGATTTACAAATAGATATTCCTGATAGTGATGTAGGTGCTGTAATAGAAGAACTTGGAAGGCGTGGTGCTATTATGGATAACATGAGTAACTTAAATGGACAAACAAGAATACTTTATACAATTCCTTCTAGGGGATTAATTGGTTTTTCTCCAATATTTATGACTTTATCTAAAGGTTATGGTATTATGTCTCATACATTTAAAGAGTACCGTCCAATGGCATCTGTTGATTTAGGAGAAAGAAAACTTGGAGTTTTAGTTTCAGCAGAAGAAGGTGCTGCAACAGCGTATTCTATTGGTAACTTAGAAGATAGAGGTACTATGTTTATAGAACCAGGTACTGAAGTTTATGAAGGTATGATAATAGGTGAGTGCAACAAAGAAAATGATTTAGCAGTCAACGTTGTTAAAGGCAAAAACTTAACAAATGTACGTGCTGCAGGATCTGATCATACAGTTGTTCTTAAAAGGCCTAGACCAATTACACTTGAATATGCACTTGACTATATAAACTCTGATGAACTTGTTGAAGTTACACCAAATCATATTAGACTTCGTAAGAAGATACTTAACACAGAAGAAAGAAAAAAAGTTGATGCTAGACGTAAATAGATTTTCTAATTTAGAAATTCTATTTTTCTTTTTGAATTTATGTGCTATGATTTACATAGAGTAGGTGAAAAAAATGAATTTAGAAGATTTAGAATATCAAAGATCAAAAATAGAAAAGGATAATAAATTAACAAATGAAGAAAAGATAATAAGACTTAGAGTTATTCAAACTTCTATTGAGAGAATAAATTTAAATAAGAAATATAAAGAAATTATGAAAAGTGCAGTAGAAGATGGAGAAAAACTAGAAAGTATAAGTCCTGCCTTTAGAATGCTTGATACTATAGAAGAGACAAAAGAAGAATTAAATTATAAAATGCTTAATTCAGAAGTTGTAGAATATATTGATTCAAGAGGTATTGATAATTTTAGTTATGATGATTTTAAAGATTTTGTCAAAACATTTGAATATGAAAAAGGAAAAAAATTGCCCGATATAGAACTTTCATGCACTTTATATGATAAATTAAGTGAAGCTGAAAAAGAAGAAGAAAATGAAATGAATATTATAAGAATCGGACTTGGACATATCGTAGGTGATGATTTAGTAGGAAATTATTCATTTGAAATTAGATCTGATGGAAAAATAGGAACAATAGATAAAACTAAAGAAGAACTAGATAAATCATTATATGATGCAAAAGAAAAAATAGATGAACTATATGTAAATGAAGGACTACTTGACAAAGATACAGCATCACTTGCAAAAAGTATGGTTACCTCTTTATTTAATTACTATAAAAATGGAAATAAAAAGATTCCAAAAAATATACAAAGTGAGTATAATAATACAAATGAATATCATTATGAGCGTGAAGGAAAGAAGATGTAGCTTATGATGAGTAATGGCTCTTTTCCTAGAATTAAAAATAATTTAGAAAATACTTATAAACAAAAAGTTAAAAACTTAGAAGCACTAAAAGAAAATCTTCTTGATGCTAAATCAAAAGGTGATACAAGACTTACTGACTATTATGTAAAAAGAATTTCTAATGATTTATCTTCTATTGACATATTAGATTCTAAAATAAAGTGTATGAGATCTAATAGTGAGAATGATTTAAATGAAAGAGAAAGAATACTTAAAAGTTATGCTAAGAAGATAGATGAGGTTATTCCAGATGACGTACCACTTGTTTTTCATGGAAATAATAATATAGAACTTGTTACTAAAATTATTTCAAGTGGAGGACTTTATGCACCTGAAGAGCGAGGAGTAGATTTTAAATCTTTTGCTAGCCAAATTGATGTTACCTCTAAAAGTAATATTAGAGTGTCTTTAGAGTTTGCAGATAGTGGTGCTAATTCATTTATGCCATATGGTGCATTATTTGTGTTTTATCCTAGGGAGTATGAATATGACAAAGTTTTAAAAACTGGTAAATCATCAGAAGTTGAGGCAGGAGTATCAAGTGTTAACTTTAGTGAAAGAAGATTTATAGGTGTTATTACAACAAAAGAAAATAAAGAAAAGTTAAGAACAGTTTTTGTGGAAAACAATTTAGATCCTTCTAAAGTTTTTACGCATGATGAATTTTTATGGTACTGCAAGAATAAATTTAAAAATGATAATAATGAAAATAATATGAGAAAGTAGGAAACTACTTTCTTTTACTTTAAAAATTAATGCTTTCATGGTACAATATTTTAGATTAGTAAGGAGGAAGTTTATGGATAAATTATCAAAAGAAGAAGTACTTCATGTTGCTAAACTTGCTAAGATAAAAGTAAGTGATAGTGAAATTGAAAGCTATGAAGTAGAATTAAAAAAACTTCTTAATGAAATAGATAAAATTGATTCTGTTAAAGGTTATGATGAAGAAATGCTTATTGCACCATGGAATGATGATGCAACGTTAAGAAAAGATGAAGTAGGCGAAATGCTCGATCCTAAAGATGTTATTAAAAATGCACCACGTCATAGTGGTAATTATATAGAAGTTCCGGTGGTTATAAATGAATAGTTATTTAGATAAAAATTTAAAAGATATACATGAAGCTTTGGTAAATAAAGAAGTAACACCTCTTGATTTAGTAAATGAAGCATTTGAAAGAATAAAGAAGTCAGAGTTAAACGCTTTTATTACACTTGATGAAGATGGAGCAAAAAATTTCGCTAAGTCCTTAAAAAATCCTGATAAAGACAATATTTTATGGGGCATTCCTATTGCAATTAAAGATAATATTTCGACTAATGGTATAAGAACAACATGCGCATCTAAGATTCTTTCTAATTATGTTCCTATATTTGATGCAACTGTTGTTAAAAAAATAAAAGATAAAAATATGATTATTATTGGTAAAACAAATATGGATGAGTTTGCTATGGGATCTAGTTCTAGAACATCTTACTTTGGAGCTCCTAAAAATCCATGGAATTTAAAGAGGATTGCAGGAGGATCTTCTGGTGGATCTGCTGCAGCGGTAGCAGGAGGACTTGTACCTTTTGCTCTTGGATCTGATACAGGAGGATCTATTAGACAGCCAGCAGCATACACAGGTTGTGTTGGTATGAAGCCTACATACGGAAGAATTTCAAGATTTGGACTTGTTGCATTTGCGTCTTCCTTAGATCAAATAGGAACTTTTTCAAGAAATGTTTATGAAAATGCTAGTCTTTTAAACATTCTTTGTGGAAAAGATGAAAAAGATTTAACATCAGCTTCTAAAGAGGCTGAAGACTTTACAAGATTTATTGGTGAAGATATTAAAGGTATGAATATTGGTGTTCCAAATTATTTTATGAGTGATATTGTATCACCTGAAATAAGAGAAAAAGTTGAAAATGTGATTACACTTCTTAAAGAAAGTGGTGTTATAGTTAACTTTATAGATATTAAGTATATTGAGAATGCTGTTACTTTATATCAGATTATTGCAATGGGAGAAGCATCATCAAACCTTGCAAGATTTGATGGTATTAGATATGGATATTCTTATGAAAATCCTAAAAATATAGATGATTTATATTTAGAAACTAGAAGTAATGGATTTGGAAAAGAAGTTAAAAGAAGAATTATGGTAGGATCTTATATTCTATCTGGCGACAATGCTAAAAAGTATTATGATAAAGCAATGAGTATTAGATCTGATATTGCTAAGAGTTTTCATGATGCATTTAAGAAATATGATTTAATAATTGGACCAACAACTACTACGACTGCATATTTATTAACTGATCCAATGGATGATCCTTTAAAAAGTTTTATGGATGATGTTTTAGTAATACCTGTTAACATGGCAGGACTTCCAGGCTTAAATATTCCTATCGCTCTTTCTAAAGATAATATGCCTATTGGTATGCAAATTATTGGGGACAGTTTTGATGAAGCTAAAATATATAAACTAGGAGCATTTTTGGAAAAAAAGTTAAATCTTAATCTTCCTAGAAAGGAGAATATAAATGAGTAAGTATATTGAAACAATTGGTATTGAAGTACATGTTGAATTAAAAACAAAGTCTAAAATATTCTCTAGTTCCGAAAATGGATATGGTATGAGTGCTAACAGTCTTACAAATGTCATCGATTTAGGTTATCCAGGAACACTTCCTACAATAAACTCTGAAGTCATTAAAATAGCATGCCGCGCTGCAAAAGTCTTACACTGCAGTATAAGACATCATATGCACTTTGATAGAAAAAATTATTTTTATCCAGATAATCCTAAAAATTATCAGATAACACAAGCTAGAACTCCTATTGGATATAATGGTTATGTTGAAATAGAAGAGGAAGACGGAACAAAGAAGAAAATTGAAATAGAAGAGATGCATATAGAAGAGGATACTTGTAAAAGTGCTCATAGAAAAGATGTAACTCTTCTTGATTTTAATAGAGCAGGAGTTCCATTAATTGAAATAGTTACTAAACCATGTATTGAAAGTCCAGAAGATGCTAAACTTTATATTGAAAAACTTCGTGAAACACTATTTTATGCTGATATTTCTGACTGTAAAATGGAAGAAGGCTCTATGAGATGTGATGCAAATATTTCGTTAAGAAAGAGCACATCTGATCCATTAGGTACTAAAGTTGAAGTTAAAAATATTGGATCTATTAGTAATGTTAAACTAGCTCTTGAAAAAGAAAAGATAAGACAGACTGAATTACTTGATAAAGGAGAAAGTTTTAGAGAGCAGACGAGAAGATTTGATTCTAAACTTAATGATACAGTTTTAATGCGTTACAAGGAAACAGGAAATGATTATAGATATTTTCCAGAACCTGATATTCCATTTATCAATTTAACTGATGAGTTTATAAGTGATGCATTAAAGACAATTCCTTTAATGCCAGATGAAAGAAGAAGTCTTTATAAAGAAAAAGGTATGTCTAAAACAAATATCTATCATTTAATACTTAATAAAAGTTTATCTGATTTTTTAGATGATGTTATAGAGCGTGTTGACGCACAAACTGCTTCTAATCTTCTTCTTGGTGATATAGAGTCATATTTAAATAAGAAGAATAAGAGTATTTATGATACTAAACTTACTAAAGATAAATTTATAGATTTATGTAATAAAGTAAGTAGCAAGGAACTTTCTTCTCGTAATGTTAAAGAGGTTCTAATAGATGTTTTAGAAAGTGATAAGACACTTGATGAAATAATTAAAGAAAAAGGCATTTCTAATATTACAGATACTTCTAAGATAGAAGATGTAATTAACAAAGTAATTAATGAAAATGAAGAGAGTGTAAGTGACTATATTTCTGGAAAAGATAGAGCATTAAAGTTCTTAATGGGTATGGTTATGAAAGAGACTCATGGATCTGTTAATCCAGCAGTTGCTAGTTCTCTATTAAAGAAAAAATTAGATTCACTTAAATAATTGATTAAGTTAAGCTCTTATTGTATAATGATATAAGAGTGGAAAGGCGGTTAATTATGAAATTAAAAAAGAAAAAAATTAAAGATAAAAGAATTGGTTTATTTATAATAGTTGCGCTTGTTATTCTATTTTTGCTTTTACTTGCAGCTTTTAAAGATACTGGTACTGATAAAGAGGCTATATATGGTGATAGATTAGATGCTATTAAGGATGTTCCAGTTACTAAAGGAAATTTATCATCTATTAATAAGGCTGTTAGTGATACTGGCAAAGTTAAGTCTGTTACAAGTAGAGTTCAGGGTAGAATAATTATTGTTAACATAATAATTAATAAAGAAACATCAAGAGAAGATGCTAAAGCACTTTCAGATACTGTACTTTCAAAAATATCTGATAAGCAAAAAGAACTTTATGATGTTGAGATTTTTGTTGACAAAGAAGACGATGCAACATTTCCTATAATTGGTTATAGACATAAGGGTAAAGATAAAGCAGTTTCTTGGACAGTAGATAGGTAGTGAATTTATGAAAAAAAGATTATTTATAATAGTGCCACTTTTAGTTGCACTAATTACTTTCTTCTTGGTCTATAGATATTATAATAAGGAAGATAGTACAACAAGTTTAAACGTTAATGATAGAACTTGGGTTCAAAATAATAAAGATAAAGTTGTTGATATTGAGGTTATGAATAATTATCCTTTATATGGTGAAAATGGAGAAGGAGTATTCTTTAGTTTTATAAATGATTTTGAAAAGAATGTTGGTATTTCTTTTAATAAAATTCCATATCTTAAAGAATCAAATCCTACAACAGATTCATATAGGATAAGAGCATTAAATGGTGAAGAAAAACTTAAAAGTAGTGATTTACTGATATTTACAGATTATTATGTTGCAGTTTCTAAGTCTTATCAAAGAATTAATAATGTTAAAGATTTAAAAGGTCTAACTCTTGGTATTTATTCTAGTGATAAAGATAGAATAAGTTATTATTTAAAGAGTGCTAGTGGTGTTACATTTAAAACATATGATACAACAGATGCATTATTTAAGGGATTTGATAATAATGAATGTAATATGGTTATAGTTCCTAATATTATGAATCTTGATAAAACTATAGATTCTAAATATTTTATAGATTATTATTTTACTGAAATAAATAAAAATATTGTTTTAACACTTGGTAATGATAATAAATTAAATAATATTGTTAGAAAGTATTTTAAGAAATGGAAAGAAACTAAGTATGTAACTGAATATAACAAAGAATATTTTGATTATTATAAAGAAGCTAAAAAGATATCTGCTAAAGATAATGCTAATTTAGTATCTAAAACTTACGTTTATGGTTATATTGATAATATTCCATACGAGAATATGAGAAGTGGAAAACTTCGTGGTATTGCAGCAGAGTATATTAACAGATTAAATAGGTTTGCTGGTATTGAGTTTAAATACAAAAAGTATAATAGTGTTGATAGTTTAAAGAAAGCAATTAATGCTGGTGATGTTGATGTTTACTTTGATTATTATAATATTAGTGATAATAAATATCGTGATACAATATCAACTTTTATTGAGGATTATGTTGTACTAGCTCCTAATAATTCTGATTATATTATTAATAGTTTTGAAAGTCTAAAGTCTAAAGATATTACAATGCTTAAAAATAATTCTTTATATAATTATTTTAATAATAATAGTGGAAGTAATATTAAAACTGTTAATAGTTTAGAAAAACTTTCAGAAAGTCATGGTATAGTTGTTGTTGATAGAGAAGTATATAACTATTATAAAGATAAATATTTTAGAAAATTTAATGTTTTATATATTGATACTATGATGAATGATTATAAATTTATGGTAAAGAAAGACAATAAAGATTTTTATAATTTGTTTAATTATATTATTAATACTAATTCTTATTATAATTATAAGAATAGTGGACTTGAATCTTTAAATGCTAGTGCTCTTGAGGATGCAACATTTACTAAAGTTTATTTTGCAATACTTCTTGTTATATTTATACCAATAGTTGGAGCACTTCTTGTTTACTTAAGATTTAAGTTAAAACATAAAAAGAAAATAATAAAGAAACAAGATATTCATAAATATACTGATATATTAACATCACTTAAGAATAGAAATTACTTAAATGATAAGATGCCTGAATGGGAAGAATGTAAAATTTATCCACAATCTATTGTTATAGTTGATTTAAATAATGTTAAGTATATTAATGATAATTATGGACATGCTGCAGGTGATGATTTAATTGTTAGAGCTGCTAGTTTGCTTGTTAATACTCAACTTGAAAATAGTGAAATTATAAGAACGGATGGTAATGAATTTTTAATTTACTTAGTTGGATATAGTAATAAGCAAGTTGAAACATATACTAAAAAGCTTTCTAAAGAGCTTAAGACTCTTCCACATGAATTTGGTGCTGGAGTTGGATATAGTATGATTGATGATGATATTAAAACTATTGATGATGCTATTAATGAGGCAACTATTGATATGTTATCATCAAAAGATAGTTCAAAAAAATAAGTAGGAGAAAAGGGATATGAAAAAGGCAAGACCTCTAATTGAAAAAGTTATTGATATTGTTAAAAGACCTTATATGAGAATACTTCCAGGTCAGCTTGCCTTTTTTACTCTCATGTCTTTAATACCTCTTGTTGCATTAATTGGATCTATTGCGAATTATTTTTCTTTGTCTCTAGATTCACTTCACGATATTTCAAGTAGTTTGCTTCCAATGGATCTTGCAACACTCTTTACCCAGAATATGCCTACAAATGGAGAAGGTCTTAACTTTAATATTTTAGCTTTCTTTTTAGCAGCATTTATTCTTGCCTCTAATGGTATGCATTCTGTAATAGTTACATCTAATGAAATATATAAGTATAAAGATGAAGGCTTTATTGCTAGGAGAATTAAAGCAATTGCAATGACATTTGTTTTAGTTGCACTTTTACTTTTTCTTCTTGCAGTAATTGTTTTGGGTGACTCTATAGTAGAACTTATTTATGAGTATTCTTCTAATAAGAGTTTAGCAAATGCACTTGGTACTATATTTAAATTTTTAAAGATTCCACTTTCACTTGTTGTAATGTATTTTAATGTTAAAAGTCTTTATAATATGGCACCTGATAATAAAACTGCAAATGTTGCATCTAAGTATGCTGCAATATTTACAACTGCAAGTTGGGCTGTTGGTACTGAAATATATGCAATTTATGTTAAGTTTTTCGCTAAGTATAATTTATTTTATGGAAGTGTTTCAAATATTTTAATATTAATGATTTGGCTTTACTTTCTTGCATATATATTTGTACTTGGAATGGCACTTTCAACAATAACATCTGAAGATTTAAAAGAAAAAGATGAAAAATGAAGACAGTTTTAAGGACTTATTTCCCAATCATAAAAAAATGGGAACTTAGAATTTTATTTAGTGATTATGTAAAAACACTTACAAAAAAATAAGGTTTGTGTTATAATATACTAGGTTTTAATTGGAAACGACACACCTTCTTTGGTGATAACGAACAACACGTTTATTACGAAAGGAGGATTTTTTATGCCTAAAACAAAATTTGAAAATGTTATATTTACACTAATTATGGCTTGCATAATGGTATATGGAATGATAGTTTATAATGTAGCTCTTGCAACTAATACTGTTACAGGTGAAACTTTTTTAGCAGCATTTCATGAACTTCCAATAATGTGGCCTATAGCATTTATACTTGAGTTCTTTATAGTTGGAAAGCTTGCAGGAAAACTTGCATTTAAAGTAATGAAACCAACTGATAGAAAAGAGTTTATAACATACGCTATATCTATTTGTATATGCTGCATTATGTGTCCTGTAATGAGTTTAATAGCAACATTTTTATTTAAAACACCTTCATTTGGCACTTGGATAAAGACATGGGCTTTAAACTTCCCAATGGCAATATGTTATCAAATGTTTTATTGTGGACCACTTGTTAGATTAATATTTAGAAGTATATTTAGAAGAAGATAATTACTTCTTTTTTTATATTATAGGAAAGTTATAGAAAAATTATAAAAAAGTCTTAAATATTTCTTTTAATATCAACAAAATGTTGATATAATGAAATTAGTTATAAAGGTGGTGGTTCGCTTGAAAATTTATAAAGCTTATAAGTTTAGAATGTATCCTGATAGGGATACAGGGATTAAACTTAATTCATTTATGGGAACAAGTAGATTTATATATAATCACTACTTAGATTTAAAAGATAAATATTATAATGAATTAAATATTAATTATAATATTAGTGATATGAAGAAAGATATTAAGAATTTAGAAAATGAATATCTCTGGTTAAAAGATATTGATAGTATGGTATCAAGAAACACACTAGATGATTTAGATAGAAGTTATACAAACTTCTTTCAAAAAAGAAGCAGTCATCCTAAATTTAAATGTAAAAATAATCATGATACATATAGAACTACTGCAATTAGAGGATCATATAAAGGCAAAGAATATTGTAATATAAAAGTAGATTTAGAAAATAAGATGATAAAACTTCCAAGACTAGATCCTATAAAGATAAGAGGATATAGAAATTTAAAAACATTTGATGATAAGAAAATACTTAATGCA
>ONQM01000011.1 GCA_900319955.1 uncultured Eubacteriales bacterium
AACCACCACCTTTGTAACTAACATTATTATATCAACAATTTGTTGATATTAAAAGAAATATTTAAGATTTTTTATATTTTTTTCTATAACTTTCCTATTGTATAAAATAAAACTAGAATTAATTTTTAAATTATCAAATTCTTTTTTATAACTATTAATTACAATAAGTGGCATAACATTTTTCTTATTATAAATACTAACTGATACATTATATCTATCTAAAGTAAATTCCAAATAAATCACCTATTTCTACTATAATTAAATATATACTGTATGACAAGTCCTGAATACTTACCAAACTTATCATTTGCAATTTTTTTTATAGATTTAATATCACTAATGCCGTAATTCTCATTAAAATATTTTTTAACCCATGTATCTATTGGAAATACATCAAATCTTTGATAAGCAAAGAGTAAAATACATGATGCAACTTTAAGGCCTATTCCTTTAAAACTCATTAAATATTCTAGTGCATCATTTGTTTCCATATTATTAATTTTGTTAATGTTAATATCACTATTTATAAATTTATATAAATATTTATCTCTAAATCCTGCTTTACATTCATGAAAATCTTCTACACTTAACTTTTTTAATTCATTAAAACTTGGAAATAAAAAGTATTCTTTTCCTTCAAAAGAAGTTTTAGTACCAATCTTTTTGCTTATTAAATTTAGACTATTTCTAATTTGAGGTACTCCATTATTTTGTGAAAGTATATAACTTATACATGTTTCAAGTTTAGGTGTATGCATTATTTTAAAACCTTTTGATGCTTTAATTATTTCTTTTAAACTATTATCACTTAGAAGTAATTCTTTATTTATTTTATTATAGTCTCTATCAAGATCTAAATATGATCTGATTATTTTTTCTAAGTTATTATAGTTATTTGAAGTTACTATTAAATTATTGTCTTCCATCTTTAATTTAACAATTCTATCACTTAGTACAACTATATATGAGTCTTCAACTTCTTCATATCTAAATATTTGACCACATGTAATTGTACTTTTTAAATCTAAATTAATATTTTTAATTTCTAACATATAAGCTCCTTATATACTTTACACGTTTTTGAATGTGAGTTTATAACACCTATTGCTTGCAAGTATGAAAATATAGTAATAGTTCCTACAAATGAACATCCTCTTTTTTTCAAATCTTTAGATACTTTATCTGATAAATCATTATGAGTTATATTAATGTCTACATAGATACTTTTTCCATTTGTAAAATGCCAAATATATTTATCAAAGCTTCCATATTCTTTAATTAAATCTTTTATTACTTTAGAATTTTTTATAGATGCATTTATCTTTAATTTATTTCTAATTATGTCTTTATTATTTAATAGTTCATTTATTTTTTTATCATCATATTTTACAATTTTCTCTATATCAAAATTATCATATGCTTTTTCAAAATTACTTCTTTTATATAATATTGTTCTCCAAGAAAGCCCTGATTGAAAGCATTCTAGTATAAACATTTCATAAAGGTAATGTTCATTATGATGCACTCTTCCCCACTCTTCATCATGATATTTTAAATATAAAGTATCACCTTTTTTTATATAATCTGTACACTTCATTATAATGTTTTAGACTTTTTCTTTACTAAAGTATCTCGCATAGTTTTTTCTACGGCATCTATCATATCACTTTGAAAAGACTCATGAGTTTTATTATTAATTGAATATGCACCATCATTAATTAGAAAATCTATCTTTACGTTTTCGTTATTATTAGAATTACCATTTAATCTTATTTTGTCACCTAAGTCTTCTAATGTTAATGTATTAAGATTTTTCTTATTAAATCTAAAATCATCACTTACAAATGTAATTGTGTTTTCTATCTTTTTACTTAATCCACTATCATCAAAGGTATAATTATTTCCAAGTATTTTTTTTAAATTATTATATAAATAGTAGTCATCTTTTTCTTCTATTAAAACTGGATTATTTCTAATTAAATAAAATGTTAATCCATTACTGTTTAAATTTGATTCAAATATTTTACTATTATCTTTCATTATATATAAATTATCATATCTCTTAACAATTTCCATAAAAAAACCTCCAAAGTCATATTATACTACTAATTCAAATTTAATGCCAATAACACTTAACTTTTATTTAACTATAAAATTTAGAGAGTTATTTTTGAGCAAAAGAATTTTGTATAATTTTTATCTCATAAAAGTCCTATTACTTTTACATTTATTTTTCTCATATTTCTTTATCTTTTTTCATAACATAAGTATTATTAGTGACTTTTTTATTTTTAACCTATGTACAAATAAATATTATCACATTTAATAGTAATATAAAAGATGGAAATTAATCATTCCACCTTTTTAGTTATTTATATCTTACGGTTTTATTTTCTATGTCTTTATTTACAAGTTTTATAAAATCATTTAGAGAAACTGTTATTTGATCTGTTGTTCCATATATTCTATATGTAACAGTTTTATCATTCATTTCATTATCACCTATAACTAATGTATATGGTATCTTATTTGTGATTGCTTCTCTCATCTTGTATCCTACTTTTTCTTCTCTATCATCTATTTTAACTCTAAATTTATTTTTTCTAAATTCTTTTTCAATTTCTTTTGCATAATCTAAGTGTTTAATAGTTGAAACTGGAAGTATTCTTATTTGTTCTGGTGCTAGCCATGTTGGAAGATTTCCTTTAGTCTCTTCAAGATAGAATGCTATAAATCTATCAAGAGATCCTAGTATTGCTCTATGAATAACTATTGGTGTTTTCTTTTCACCTTTTTCATCTATATAGTTTAAGTTAAATCTTTTTGGAAGAAGGAAGTCAAGCTGAATTGTTGGAATTGCAACTGGATTTCCAACTGCAGGTTTAATTAAGATATCAAGTTTTGGTCCATAGAATGCAGCTTCTCCTTTAGCTTCAAAGTATTTAACACCAATATCATTTAATACATTTCTTAATGCATTTTCTGCAGTATTCCACATTTCATCATCTTTGTAGTATTTATCATTTTTGTCATCTGGGTCTCTAAGCGATAATCTAAACTCATGTTCTTTAATATCTATACCAAAGTCTTTATAAACTTCAATTATTAAGTTAAGAACATCTTTAAATTCTAATGCTATTTGGTCAGGTCTACAGAATATATGTGAATCATTTTGTGTAAAGCATCTTGCTCTTTCAATTCCCTTAACTGCTCCTGCTGCTTCATATCTAAAGTCATTTGCAATTTCTGCAATTTTAATTGGAAGATCTTTATATGAATGTAATTTGCTTCCATATATTACCATATGATGTGGACAGTTCATTGGACGAAGTACATATTCTTCATTATCAAGTTTCATAGAAGGAAACATATCATCTTTATAATGTTCCCAGTGACCTGATGTTTTGTAAAGTTCAACTGATCCTAAGTCTGGTGTATGTACGTGCAAGTATCCATGTTCTACTTCTTTATCTGTTATATAATTTTGAATTATTCTCCAAAGTGTGTATCCATTTGGTAAGTATAGAGGAAGTCCTTTTCCAACTAAGTCTGACATCATAAATATTCCTAGGTCTTTACCTATTTTTCTATGATCACGTTCTTTAGCTTCTTCCATTTCTTTTAAGTATGCATCTAAGTCTTCCTCACTCTCAAAGCAAACACCATATATTCTTTGAAGCATTTTGTTTTTTGAGTCACCTTTAAAATATGCTCCTGATACTTTTGTTAATTTAAAGTATTTAATCATTTTTGTATTTTCAACATGAGGGCCACGACACAAATCTGTAAAGTCTCCTTGTGTATATGTTGAAATTGTATCTTTATCATTCATCCTGCTAATTAAATCTAGTTTATATGGATCATCTTTAAATTCTTTTAATGCTTCTTCTTTGCTTATTTCATGTCTTACTATATTTTTAGCAGACTTAGAGCATTTTTTCATTTCTTTTTCTATTTTAGGTAAATCTTCTTCTGTTAAAGTTACATCACCTAAATCAATATCATAGTAGAAACCATCTTCAATTGCAGGTCCTACCCAAAACTTAGCATTTGGATATAAATGCTTTACAGCTTGTGCGAGTAAATGTGCACAAGAATGATTTAATATGCTTAATTTTTCATCTTCTTTTATGTTTTTCATGTTTTTCTTCCTCCTCATTAAATAAACTTCTAGCATAAGCTTTTCTTAAATCTTTAATAGATTCAGTTATTTCAAGTCTTTTCTTACTATCTTTTTCTGTACTTAAATGCATTTTTAAGATATACATCTTTTCTTTAAACTCTTCTAAATTCATAATAAAACACTCCTATAATATTATAGGAGTGTTTAGGCACGGTACCATCCCTTGTTTCGCTTAATTAGGTTTAACGCAAGCCTTACGGATACCTATTACGGTCTGCCTATACAAGGTAGTAACTTATAAACTCAATAACTTATTTTCACCAAACATAAGCTCTCTTAATATCTCATTTATAAATCTCGTCCTTCTTATGCATTTCAAATACACTTAAATCATATACTTTTTTTATTTTTATGTCAATTGATTTTATTTATTTTCATATTTTTTTATTTGCATTTCAATTAATTCTTTATCATTTCTATAGTCAAGTCCTATTGCATGTTTTACTTTTTGTAATGTTTCTCCTGCTTTTTTTCTTGCTTTATCACTACCATCAAAAAGTATCTTATAAACACCTTTTATATCTTTTTCATAATATGCTCTTCTCTTCCTAATAGGCTTTAAAGTATCTTCTATTACATAAAGTAAGAATTTCTTAACAGTAACATCTCCAAGGCCACCTCTTTTATAATGATCTTCTAGTTCTTCTAAGTTTTTATATTCACCATCTTTAAAATATTCTTTAAAGTGATGAGGTTCACTAAAAGCTTCAAGATATATAAATACAGGATTGCCTTCTACTTTACCAGGATCAGATACCTTTATGTGATTAGGATCTGTATACATAGACATTACTTTTTTCTTTACTTCTTCTTCTGTATCAGATAGATATATACAGTTTCCTATTGATTTAGACATTTTTTTATTGCCATCTGTACCAGGAAGACGCTTACATTTTTCATTTTTGGGAAGTATTGCTTTAGGTTCTATTAAAGTATTTCCATAAAGTCTATTAAAGCTTCTAACTATTTCTCTTGTTTGTTCTATCATTGGTAATTGATCTTCTCCAACTGGTACAATACTTGCATTAAATGCAGTTATATCAGATGCCTGACTTATTGGATATGTTGCAAAACCAACTGGAATACTGTCTTTAAATCCTCTTAGTTTAATTTCTTCTTTTACAGTTGGATTTCTCTCAAGTCTTGCAAGACTTACTAAATTCATATAATAAAATGTTAAATCACTTAACTCCGGTACTTCTGATTGTATAAATATAGTTACTTTTTTAGGATCTAGTCCAACTGATAAATAGTCAAGTGCAACTTCTAATATGTTATCTTTTACTTTTTCTATATTTCCATAGTTATCTGTTGTTGCTTGTGCATCTGCAATTTCTATATACATCTCATCATAATCGCCTGAGTTTTGAATTTCTACTCTTTCTCTTAAAGATCCTACTAAGTGTCCTAAATGTAGTCTTCCTGTTGGTCTATCTCCTGTTAATATTATTTTTTTCAAATAAATCACCTACTCTACAGTTTTAATTTTTAATTCATCTAATTGATCATCTGAGACTAAATTTGGTGCATCACACATTAAATCTTGTCCACTTGTTGTTTTAGGGAATGCAATTACATCACGAATATTATCTGTTTCTGCTAGAAGCATTGTAAGTCTGTCAAGTCCAATTGCAAATCCACCATGTGGAGGTGTGCCATATTTTAGTGCATCTACAAAGAATCCGAATTTGTTTTTAATGTCTTCTTCACTAAGTTCTAATGCTTCAAACATTTTCTTTTGTACTTCAGGATCGTGTATACGAATAGATCCACCACCTGCTTCATAACCATTAATTACAATATCATATGCTTTACTATAACAATGTCCTTTATCTGTTAAAAGCTTATCAACATCTTCATCTTTTGGCATTGTAAATGGATGATGACATGCTAAGTATCTTCCTTCTAGTTCACTCCATTCAAAGGAAGGAAAATCAACTACCCATAATAGTTTATAATCATCTTTGTTAATTAAGTCTAAGTCACGTCCAAGTTTACATCTTAATGCACCAAGTGATGTTTTAACTACGTTATATTCTCCTGATACAATAAGTACTAAGTCATTATTTTCTATTTCTAATTTTTCTTTTAACTTACTTATTTCTTCTTCACTTAAGAATTTTGCAATAGATCCAGTGATGGTATCACTAAACTTTATGTTTGCAAGTCCTTTAGCTTTATACTTTTTAACAAGTTCTGTTAATTTATCTAAATCTTTTCTTGAATATTTATCTGCACTATTTTTTACTACTAAGCAGTTGATTATGCCACCTTCATTAATTACATTTTTAAATACTTCAAATGTACTATTATTAAATACATCTGTTATATCTTTAATTTTCATATCAAATCTTAAATCAGGTTTATCAGATCCATAATCTTTAATTGCATCATCATATTTCATTTTCATAAGAGGAAGTTTTACATCTATTCCTTTTACTTCTTTAAATATCTTTGCAACTAAGTTTTCACATAAGTCCATTACATCATTTTCATCTACAAAGCTCATTTCAACATCAAGCTGAGTAAATTCTGGTTGACGGTCTGCACGAAGGTCTTCATCTCTAAAGCATCTTGCTACTTGATAGTATCTTTCAAATCCTGAAATCATAAGAAGCTGTTTATATATTTGTGGAGACTGAGGAAGTGCATAAAACTTTCCATGATTTGTTCTTGATGGTACTAAAAAGTCTCTAGCTCCTTCTGGTGTGCTTTTGCAAAGATCTGGTGTTTCTGTTTCAATGAAATCTAAGTTATTTAAGAAGTTTCTTGCAGATGCCATTATTTTACTTCTTAATATGAAGTTATTTCTTAAACTTTCTCTTCTTAAATCAAGGTATCTATATTCTAGTCTTGTGTCTTCTAGTGCTGTAGTACTATCTGATATTTGAAAAGGAAGGTCAATTGATTTATTGATTATTTTTAGTTCTTTTACATCAAGTTCTATATCTCCTGTTTTCATTTTAGGATTCTTTTGTTCACGTTCTTTAACTATTCCGCTCACTTCAACTACGTATTCTGACTTAAGTGATGCTGCAACATTATAATATTTATTTTCAGGTTTAATAACTGCCTGCATGATACCACGTCTATTTCTAACATTAATAAATATCATTCCACCTAAGTTTCTAACGTTATTAACCCATCCTTTAATTGTCATTTCTTTTCCAATATCATTATTTGTGTATTCTATTATTTTTTCCATCTTTGTTCACCTCATTAAAATAACAATATTATTATACCATGTTTTCACGAATTAACAACAAAAAAGAAGACTAAACCGTTAAGAGTAATCTTCTTTTAGTAAAAGGTAGTTTATCTATATTATTATTTATAATACTTAGAAATATAAAGTAAACACATAATCGTTTCATCATAAACTAAGATATTAAATTAATATAGACTTCTTATCAGAGTATCTCTCTCTTTAAACAAACCTTGACATGCACTTTATTAGTAGGACAGAAATCCTATGACTTCCAGGTTGTACACAGATTCGTATACTAAATGTGTACTAAAAGTGCTTCTCATGTGTGGGGAGCTAACCCACTTAAGTAAATAATTAACAAAATAAATATTATTTACCGGTTTACCAACTGTTCAAGAAAGGAAAGATAAATTTTCTCAAACCCTTCTAGGTAAGCTTACAAACAGTTTCCTACTTTGAAGTTTCCTTCTTCACATGTCAACCATATAAACTAGCATATGTATTGATAAGAAACTCACAAAATGTGAAATATCATATGCTTAATACTAATATATCATATTTAGATTTAAAGTCAATAAAATTAAAATATAATTTTTAAATAATTTTTTCATTTACACTTTTTTTGTAAAATAAATAGAACTATATCTTAATAGTTCATCTTACTTTTTCTTTTTGCACGCTATTATTAAGTGCATTATAATATTCTATAAATTCTTCTAATACATTATTATTACTTAATGCTTTCTTTAGTGTAAACTCTTTTCTATGATATTCTAAATAATCTTTATTTGAGACATATAAATTATTATTTTTTTTATAATTTTCATTAATATCTTTTATCATTTCATGAGTCAACTTTACATCATTATAAAGTGCATATAAAGCATTCATAATATTTTCAATAGGATCATGTTCAAAATCAATACCAAATAAATATATTGAATTATTTATTTCACCTTTATTAAGAGTCTTTAGATATGATCTTAATTTTTTTTCTCTTGCTTCCATTTTAGATATCTCCCTTTTAATCTAAAATTATCTTATAGTTCTAGCAAGACATGTTTGTATTCCATTTGCTCTATAAATATTTGTTCTAATCATCTTAATTGTATTTAAATATTTATCTTTTAAATCTTTATTTCCTAAATGATTTGTATATGATCTTCCAATATTTTTATATTTTCTTGATATATTTACATCACGAATATCATTTTTCATTCCAAAACAATTTGTGTTTAATCTTATATCTTCTTTAGATGGAATTATATCTGCGTCTGTAACAGAATAAGTATAAGACATTCCTACAGTATCAAAGCCTTCTATAGAATCTTTTCTTATTTCTACTGTATTATCAGGTTTAATTGCAAAAAATATTGAACCAAATTCTACTATTCCATCATTTATTGATGAATCAATAACAATTGTTCCTTTTGGAAGAATATCAGTATCTTCTTTTAAAATGCTTAATTTTCCATTAGAAAATAATTTATCCATATCACTTTCATCTTTATCAAGATTAAATGCATCTTTTTCAAAATATTTTCCTTTTTTTGCAAGTATAAATGAGTATTCAATTAAATCACCCATCATACTATGTAAATATTCATCATTTTTCTTTTTAGCTTTCATGTTATCTAAATATAATTTACTATTCATTTTAAATTACCCCCTTAACAAATAATAGCGTGATTATACCATTTTTTTCTTTAAAAATCAATATGATTATAATTTTTAATTTTTTTAATACTTTATGTTTTTCTTCTTCGTTAATTTTAAATTCATTTCTTACTTTTTCAATATTATCAAATAAATCTTTACCATCAATAAATAAATTATTTTCTTTAATCTTTCCTGGCATATCTTCTATATTTAAGTATTTTTTTCTCAAAATATTTATGTCTTTATCTTTTTCTTCTTTAGTTATAATATCATTTATTTTTGCAACTAAGGAATTAGATTCATTATTATATTTTATTTCAGACATTGACATTTTAAAATTAGAATTTTTTTCATTTCTTTTTAATGTGCATTTTTTTATTTCTACTCTATTATCAGGACTTATTATAATTGTTATTGTTTTATTATATTCTTTATCCAAAAATGCATTATATGCTATAAATCCATCTTTATAAATAAATTGTCCATTAGAAACAATTGAGATAAAATCAGTTAATTTAAAATTTAAATTGCTTATTAAAGATAATGCTTGAATGGTACTTAATAAGTTGATTAGTGGATTTTCTTTAAAATTTTCTTGTGGAATATCAGATATTTTTATAATTTTAGTTTCTCCATTAAGATTTTCTTTTAAGTCTTCTTTTATTTTATTATTTTTTTCCATTTTCTCTTTTAATTTAATTTCATCATTTATAGAAATGTTAATTACACTAAATGCACTTTTATTTTTTTCATATCTTTTTCTTTCTTCTTCATTCATTGGTACAACTATATTTAAAGTTTGTGCTGTTTCTAAAATATAGTCAAAGTTTCCAATAAGAATATTTGCATCATATACTGACTTTGCAACATTATAAATTGGTATTAAATTTGAAAAAGCATTTCTATTTTGGCTTATATCTTTATTATCATAAATATTAAATTTGTTTACAAAATTAGTCATCCTATTAAGATTAAACTTATATCCTGCATCACCTATTTTTTTTATGAATTCCATTATTTTAATTCCATCCATTCCAATACTTAATATTGATGAAAAAGCCCAAAGCGTTAAAAATTCTGTCATATTTATAAGCCTCCTAAAATTATTTTAATTTTCTACTGCTTTTTTTGCTAATTTCATAATGTCATCAAATGTTTCTGCACCACATATAAAGCATGCATTATGACAAAATGTTGCTGTTTTAACTCCTGTTACTTTCTCTAATTCTTTTCCTCTTAATCCGCTCCAATTTACTGGAAAACTTTTTCTATTTTCAAATGTATTTAGTGAAAGAGGTACTGTATAGGCATTATACCCACCTCTATTTGATGGGTAAACAACGTAAAGTATGTCTTTTGCTTTAGGATTTTCAGAATATAAAAGCCATTCTTTCCAAGGCATGAATTTGTTAAGTACTAATATTCTATCATGTGATTTTTCTATTGCATCTTCTACATATGATCTTGCTTTTAGTTTTGCATCTACTAATTTAGCTGTTTTCGTAAGAACTATATTTGCAAAGTCAACTGCTTCTTTGAAGTGTTCATCTTGCATTCCATCTTCATCCCATCTAGAATTAAAAATTCCTATTAAGTCTGAAATTGTTTTTATATCTATTTTTGGACTTGATGTTATTTCTACTTCTCCATTATCAATGGCATCTATTCCTTCAACTATTTTTTTATCTATTATTTTTAATTCTTCATCAATTAATTCTTTTTCTATTCCAATCTGTTTTAGAAATTTTTTACCATATTTTTTCCAAATAAGACCAAATGATGCATAAGATACTCCATCTTTTCTTTTTCCATTACCGCCTAACTGATGGTGGTCAAATTCTCCTCCACCAATATCATATATTATTGCATTTTCTTTTGCTCCATCTATTTTTGCACATCTTATAATATTTATGTGTTTTTCTCCTAATGCATAATAAAGAGTTACAGTTGCAAAAACTTCATCAGCATGAAATGTTCCTGAGTGTGTTATTAAATCAGCCTTTTCTATTTCATCTACCATATTTATATTCATATGTTTTCCTCTTTCTTTTTTTATTTAGCATTTTTTACTATTTCATTCTTAATGTCTTATAATCTTCACTATAATTATTCATGCTATATGCATTAATTTTGATCGCTCTTTCTACTCCTAAAATAGCATTTCTTAATAATTCATTATTTGTATCAATTATATTTTCGTTTTCTAAATCATAGTTTCTATCTTTTTCCCATATATATTTTCCACGCTTTTTTTTACATTTAAATCTTTTATCATATATTCTTGATACATTTACACCATCATTATAATCAATTTTTGTAACATATATCCTATGAAAACTGTCTTTTTTATTTTTATATAAAGTAATATTGTCATTTTTTATAATCATTTCATTATTACCTAATATAATTGAAACTAATTCTACAATATTAGAATTATTTTTTTCTCTTTTACTTTCTCCTCTTATTATAACAGATCCTTTTGGTATATCTTCGTTTCCATATTTTTCAACATTAACTTTCATGTTGTTTGATAAAACATTTGTCTTTGTATTAAAACCTATAGTATATTTTTTATGTTCTGCAGCATATATTGTAAATTGTATTTCAAGTCTTTTTAGACTATTTATAATATTGCTTTCTTTATCACTCATTTTATTTCCCCCCCTCTTTGGTTTGCAAGGGATATTATACTACATTATTCTTTGTTTTTCAATGCTTTAAAGATTCTTTTAAGAAGGTGTGAATTTTGATAATTAAGTAGTCCAACTTTATATATTCTTAATCCATAGTGATATATGATAAATGTAAATATTATCTGTATTAAAAGTGAAATTAGTAGTTCTATTAGGCTTATTTGCTCTAACAAAAAAAGTGATGGTGCGATTAAGAATGAAAGCATTGGAACATATGACATTATTTTTATAAATGTACTTCCATCAAAAAGTGCTGCACTAAATGCTAGGTAAAGTCCAAGTGCCATAAGTATTGTAATTGGAATTTGAAGTTGCTGAAAGTTATCAATGTTTGTTGACATGGAAGCAAGAGATGCTGATACTATTGCATAACTTATAAGTGTAAATATAAAGAATATTATAATTATTGGAAGAATAATTTTTAAAGTACTTATTAGGTTAGATGTTACGACACCATTCATAACCTCTCCTACTACTAAATTTGTATTTATATCTGTTCCTGTAAAATTAGAAATATCACTATAGTAGCTCGTTAGATCACTAGTGCTTCCAAATCTTATTGTTATTGCAACTAAGGCATATAAAATAATTAGTAGTCCTTGAAATATTGTAAATATTGTACAGCTTATAACTTTTGCTATTAAGTGATCTTTTGGCTTTACGTTTGATATTATTATTTCCATACTTTTTGTTGTTTTTTCTTCATTTATTTCAGATCCAATCATTTGTACTAAATTTGTTATTAGAAAGTATCCTGGCATAATAATACACATTAGAATAAATGTAGATAAGTATACTTTACTATCACCATTTGATTTTCTATAAAGTATATTGTTTTTTATTTTTATTTTTTCAGATATCTTATTAAATTCTTCTTTTGTTATTCCATATCTTTCTAAATACATTTCTTCATTTATATCATTTAGTGTATTTTCTATTAAATCTTTAGAGTACTCTCCCATTCCATTATAAGTATAGGTTTCTACAGAAAGTGGAGAATCATATCCATTATTTATTACTATTATTATGTTATTTTTATCTTTTACCAATGTTTTCTTTGTTTCATTTAAATCATTATTTTTTATTAATTTATAATTATAATTTTTATCAGTATTATTATTTATAAATTTTTTCTTAAATTCTTTATATATATTTGCATTATCATATACAAATATATTTCTTGTTTTATTATAATCTCCACCAAATTTTGAAATAATTGTATTTGTATTAAATACAAGAATAAGTAGAAGAAACATTATAATATTTATTATTAAAAACCATTTTGATTTTATTTTCTTTTTTAAACTAGCTTTAATTAAGAAGGCTCTTTTATTCATTTTCTTCACCAACCAGTCTTACAAATATTTCATTAAGTGATGCATCTTTTATAGCAAATTCATTAATGCTTTTATATTTACTTATACAATTCCATACAGCATCTTTTGCATCAATGCTTTTTAAATTAATGTTATATCCTGTTTCTAGTTTTTCTACATTTAATACTCCGTCTATTTTTTTTATTTTATCTACATCTATATTTCCGTCTACATATATTACTTTCTTTAAATAATTTTTTCTTATTTCATTTAGGTTTCCATACATTACTGTTTTACCTTTTACTAGTATTAATATTTTCTTGCAGAATTTTTCTACTTGTTCCATTCTATGTGATGAAAATATAATTATTGTTCCTTTCTTTGTCATTTCTTTTAATATGTTAATAATCATTTCTACATTATATGGGTCAAGTCCTGTAAATGGTTCATCCAATATTAAAAGTTTAGGATTTCCTATAACGGCTGAAATAAACTGTACTTTTTGCTGATTTCCTTTTGAGAGTTCTCTTATATATTTATTTTTATATTCTTCTATATTAAGATGCTTTAACCAGTAATTAAGTCTTTTATCTATTTCTTCTTTAGTAAGACTTTTAAGTGCACCATAATATTCAATTTGGTCTTTTACAGTAAGCTTTGTAAGTAAACTTCTTTCTTCTGTTAAATATCCAATTTTATCTGTAATATCATAATCAATTTTTTTACCATCTAAAAGTATTTCACCTTTATCTGGTGCAAGAAGATTTGTTATCATTCTAAATGTTGTTGTTTTACCTGCTCCATTTACTCCTAGTAGTCCAAATATTTCTCCATCTTCTGCTGTAAAGGAAAGATCTATAACTGCAGGTGTTTCATCATAACTTTTATATACATGTTTTACTTCAAGCATATTATCACATCCTTTTTTTATTATAACTTAAAGGAAAGAAAAAATATAGGTTGCCCTATATTTTTTTACTTATTTTATTTAATTGTTTTTATTTGCATCTTTGCCATAAGCATTAACAGTTACTGTAAATGATTTAGCATTTCCTGTTACTTCATAGTTTTTATCAACCCACATACGAAGTCTATAGTCATAATGCGTTGTTGATGTAACTGTGCCAGTGTCTAGTATCATTTCACCAGCAAGAGCTCCAAAATCATTATTTTCTGCAATTGGAGAATAATTAGATGGTTCCATTACTGATGAATAACTAGTACCATCTGTTGAACGTTCTAGATATAGTTTAACTTCATTATTTTGAAGTGTTGATCTAGCATCTTTTTTTGCTGTTATTTGATATGCAATAGACATTCTACCATTTATTGTTACATCAAGTGCAAAATCAAATACTTGGCTAGTATCAGAAAGTGTTCTTCCTACACTATCTTCAAGTGGCATTGCATTTGTAATACTTATTTTATTTTGTCCTTCAGTATATGTCATATTAACAGTTCCTGTTGATAGTTCGTTTATAATATTTCCATTACTTGAATATGTATAAACTGCAAATGTTATTCCAATTACTAAACATACAAGTGCTAAAACAAATGCTATTATCATTACATTTAAACTTTTATTTTTACTACTATTTTTATTTTTCATACTATCATACCTTTCATATTTTATTATAAAGAATAAAATGTTTAAAGTATAGTCTTTTTAATTTCTCTCTGTGTCAATTTACATGCTATTTTTTAGTTAATGCAAAACCTATTTCGTTTTTAGTTTCATTATCATATAGTAGTTCATCTTCATTAATATCTATTATATCTTTATTTGTAATTATTATTAATTCTTTTAAATCTTTAGATTCTGATGTATTATTTGCATGATTAAATATTATTTTTTCATAAAGTTTATCTATGAATCTACCATTACCAAAGTTTCTATTTTCTTTAGCTCTTTCAATTATATTTTTTATTTCTTTTTCTGCATCTTTATCAAGTTTCATTTTAGTTTTGTTAACTTTATTATTAAACATTTTAATAAGCTCATCTATACTATAATCTCTAAAGTTTATAAAATTGCTTATTCTTGATTGAAGACCTGAATTCATATTTATGAAATTATTCATTTCTTTTTCATATCCAGCAAAAATAAATGTTATGTCATCTTTATCCATTTCTTTAAGTATTATTGATAGTGCTTCATCTCCATAGGTTTGTCCTGGATCTGCAAATGTATATGCCTCATCTATAAATACAACTCCTCCTCTATATTTATTAAGAAGTTTTGTAGCTTTTCCAGCAGTTTCACCAACATATTGTCCTATTAAATCTCCTGTTGTAATTTCTGCAAATTTATCATTTTGAGTATATCCTAAACTATAAAATATTTTTGATATTATTCTTGCAACTGTTGTTTTACCTGTTCCAGGGTTTCCTGTAAATATCATATGTAATTTAGGTTTTTCAAAAGATGTTTCATTCTTTACTTTGTTTAAAAATATTAAATAGTTTTCTATTGTTTTAACATATGATTTAACATTTTTTATTCCAACAAGGCTATTTAATTCATTTAGAAATGGTTCAGTTCTATTTAAAGCTTCTTCAAGTGTTAATTCTTCTTTTGGTTTAAAATCTTCTATATTTGGGGTTTTGGTTTCTTTTTCATCAAGGTAATTTTCTGCTCTTTCAAAGTAATCAATTATTTTATTTGTATAACCATGTTTTAACATATTAATAATATTTTCAATATTTTCGTGAGTTAATTCAAAAGAATTTCCATCTTCTGTATCATAATCTCTTATGAAGATATCATCTGAATGAAAATTATAGAACCAACCATTTTCTTTAAAGTTTTTAATATCTTTTTTCCATGCATAAATAACTGTTATTTCATCTTTTAAAAGATATTCAATTGCTTCATATTCATCTTCAAAAACTTTCTTTTCAATCCCATCTGGATCATATGAACCAAAATAAATATTAAAGAATAGTTCCTTAAAGTTATTTTCTATTATCTCATTTTTTTCTTTTTCTATATCAATATTTTCAAGTTCCTGTGTCTTTAAATTAAATGCATCTTCAATGCTACTATTATATATAGGAAAGCCGAAACAGTAATCTAAGTTTTTTCTTATTATTTCCATACTTTCCATTGGATAAAGTTTTTTTCCATCACTTGTTAATAATTCATTTGTTCTAATATCAATAAAATTATCTTTTATAATTTCTAGAGGTTTATATAAAAGTATTCCTTCTTTATCATCATATCTTATTACCTCAAATGTAAGTGACATACATTTTTTCATATTTTTATCCATATGCAAACCTCCAAATCACAGAAAAAGGACTTACTAATTAAAGCCCTTTTCTATTCTAATAAGATTTTACCATAAATTATAAATTATTACTATTATTTTTTATATTTATTTTATTCTTCTTGAGTTATTATATTTTTTTTAGCTTCATTTTCAGTATTTTCTGTATTTGTGTTAGGAGATACATTACTACTATCACTTGTACCATCACTATTATTTTCAGATGTTTTACTAGGATCTGTTTTACTACCACTAGTACTATTAGAATTACTATTTGGATTAGGATTAGTTTTTTCATCATTGTCTTCTGCTTCTTTTGGTTTAGTAGTACTAGAAGATGCATTTTCTTTTTGTGATGCAGATTGCGAACCACTATTTGAAAGCACAAGTGTTACAGCTCCTTTAAGTAAATCAACTCTCTTAGAAACAGGTGCAGATTGTGAAAGAACATAACCTGTATTTCCTTTAAATGAAACATTTATTCCAAGTCTATTTGCACGACTTATTGCATCATTTTTTGAAAGTCCAACAAAATTTGGAACCAAATCATATAAATAATTTGTTTTATATGGGCCTAGTCCAATAATTTCTTTTTCATAAGGATCATTTACTGAGAAGCTAAAGTCTGTTATATCTTCATGAGATTTTTTACCTAAATTAACTTTCATTGCATCAACAATATCATCACGACTATCCTTGTTTGGTACATAATCCCAAAGAACCATTCTACTTCTTTCATCATAAATCATTTCACCATCACCTTGTAAATAAAGTGCTTGAATATTTACAAGATCTGATTCATCTTCTGCTACATCATTTGATACAATATCTTTCATAATATCGTAAAGTGATAATATTTCACTTTGTGTAAAGTTTGTATCAATGTTGTTTGAAACAGTATTTAATATATCTAAGAATTTACTTGCACTCTTAACATTTCTTAATTTATTCATTATTGCCTTAATTACAAGTTGCTGATTCTGACCTCTATCTAGATCTCCTCTTTTTAATTGTTTTCTATTTCTTGAAAGAACTAAAGCTCCTTCACCATTTAGATGTTGCATTCCAGCATTTATACATACTTCACTCGTTCTATTTGAATCATCAGTACATAAATGTTGTGGAACTTCAACATCTATTCCACCTAATTTATCAACTAAATGAACAAGTCCCTTAAAGTTTATTTTAGCATAATAATCAATATCTACATCAAAATAATTTTCAACTGTATTTATCATACAATCTGTTCCATAAGCTGCACTATGAGTTATCTTATTTTCTGGTTTACCTGTCCAACATGCAATTGGAACATAACTATCTCTTGGTATTGATAGTGCTGTTGCATTAAGAGTCTTTGGATTAAATGTAATAAGTATTATTGAATCACCATTTGCAACAGTATTTTTATCAAGCCCTTCATCAACAGAATCAACTCCCATTAAAAGAACTGTAAATGGTTTTGTAATATCTTTACCTCTACTTTTTCTTCCAATTGATGTTACTTTCTTTGCCATTTTTTTAGACTTAGTATAAATAGCTTTTGTCTCACTTTCTATATCTTCATATGCTGCATTTGATGAATATGTATCTACGTAATTGCTACTAATAAATATTCCATCAATGTCACCAGAATAAAGATCTGCAAGCATTTCTTGATAACTATCATATTTCTTTATAATGTTATAACTATCAAGTTTAAACTCTTTTATTACTTCTTTTGGTATAATATATCCTTCTGGAGATGTTTTATCATTTAAAATTGCGATAGTATTATTTTTAAAATCTTTAGGCTTTTCAAAATTACTATTTGACATAACAACTAGTGATGATGAATATGTAACGTAAGACTTATTAAAAGATCCTAAGAAACTATATGCATAAAGAATAACAACAGTTATTGCAAGAGTTAATATTAAATATATAACTTCAAATATAATTAATCCTTTATTTTTATATACTTTTTTTGCTTTATTACTAAATCTTTTATGTACTTTTTTTAGTAATATAAACCACAAAAGAACAATAACTAAAATTGCTATAATTATATATTTTAGATAACTAGAAATAGATGTTAAAAGATAAAGTGAATAAATAGATGATGCACAAGTTATTGTTATTAATATTGCTAGAAAAAGAGCAGCAAATCTAGATTTAAATTGTTTAATTTTACTATTTTTACCCTCTTCTTTTATTTCTTCTTTCTTATTTTTCTTCATTAGATGATTCACCTTCTTCCACAATTACAAGTTTATTATCTTCATGTACTAAAATTATTGTAGCTTTTTTCTGATATGAACTAAAGGAAGAACTATTATACTTCCATGAAACATTTACTTTATATGCTTCTTCATCAGAATTATCTCCATAAGTAAATGGTGCCTTTTCAATACTTTCAATTTTAGCTTCAGTAACTATTGGAAGTTCTTCATTTCTATTTCCATATAAATTACTTTCTAAATACTTATAGTAAGTGTTTTCAGCTTTTTCAAGAAAATCTTGCTTAACACTATTTGAAACAAACTGAGATCCACCTACATCTGTTTTAGCAAGTTTATCATTTAAACTGTAAAAATCAATTACAAAAAGTTTACTAATACTTTTAGCATATGATTCTTCATCTACATCTTTCTTACTAAGAATTTTCTTTAGGTTAGCAAACTCTTCTTTAAATGCTTCGGGTTTAGAATCTTTAAGTTCATAACCATATTTACTAATAGTATTAATAACTTTTGACTTCTTAGCAGGCCTTTTACCATAGAAGAATAAGTAATATAGGCTGCCTCCTAAAAGCAAAATCATAAGTATAAAAAGTAATGTTCTCTTAACTTTTTTCTTTAATCTCATTTTTTAGTACCTCCACTTGCTTTTTCCTTTTCTTCTTCTTTTCTAACTAAATCATATGTAATTAAATTATTAGATACTTCAAGTAATTTATTAGCATATTCTGTATTTTCTTTTATGTAATCTTTTGATATTGCTTCACCAGCATTTAAAGCTAAATATGAACTCTTTTGCGAGTTATAATAAACTCTATTTGTAAGCCAGTTACCTGTTGGGAACACAACAATATTATTATCTTTAATATTAAATATATCATGTCCAAGAGCGTATGGACTTGCTTTTACTCCAAGCATATTTGCAAGAGTTGGCATAGCATCATACATACCCATAACATCTTTTATTTCTTTTTGATACTTATGATCTTTAGTCCAAATTATAAATGGAACTTTTCTATTTAATTCGTACTGATAACTATCAAATTTAACATAAGTAGGATCATCACTACTCTTTATGCCATCTGTTTCTTTATCATAGTTAAATAATCTATTGTAATCTTTTTGAGGAAGTCTTGCATCGTGATCTCCATAGAACACAATTACTGTGTTATCAAGAAGTCCTGCTTCATCAAGTTCTGTAATCAATTCACCCATTGCGCTATCAGCATAATGAACTGATTTAAAGTAATTACCAAGTTTTGTACCTTCCATATATGGATATGTTACTTCACTTGTTGTACCATCTTCATTTGTTACAGTCTCTTTTAAACTAACATCGTATGGTCCATATTTTTCAGTATCAGAAAATGGTGTATGGTTTGAAAGCATTATAAGAAGTCCATAGAATTTCTTATGTTTTTCATAAATTTTCTTCATTTTCTCTACTGATTGTTTAAAGAATGCTTTATCACTTATTCCAAGACCTATTGTATTTTCTTCTGTTATATCATAGTCTTTCTTACTATAGAATCTTTCATATCCAAAGTTCTTATGCATTACACGTCTATTCCAAAAATCTGCATTATTTCCATGCATACTAAACGTGTAATATCCGTTGTCCTTCATTATTTGAGGTAAGGCAATATACTTTCTATCAAAATATGAAACAAATGCTGTACCACTTTGTGTTGGCATTAGACTAGTGTTAAATGTAAGTTCTGCATCACTAGATGTTCCAACACTTACTTGTGAATAATAATTAGAAAAATATAATCCTTCATGTGCCATATTGGACATGTTTGGAGCTACTGGTACACCATTAAATTCTCTATCTATATTTATTGTTTGAAAACTTTCACCATGTATTACAATTACATTTTTACCTTTAAATATGTCAGTATATTCATTTGTACCACTTGCATACTTGTCATTTTTCTTTCTATCATCATAATACTTTTCTACTTCATTTAAGGCTTTATTAAGTCCAAACATAGAATTTATTTTTGGCTGAAGTGATGTTATGCCATCATTAATTTGATAAATATAAATACCAAATTTCATTACAACATACTCTTTATTCCATTGTTTAGCAAAACGTGAAACATCAAGGCTTGTAAGATTAAGTACAAAAATAACTGCAATTACAACGCCAACTACTAAGCTCTTAAAAGCATTGTGTCTTCTTGTTTCTTTAAATTCTACTCTTTTATATGCACCATTTTTCTTATCTTTCTTATTTACAAACATTAATACAAAAGGAGCAAATAAATAAACTATATCTTTAGGCTGTATTACATTTTGTACAACTGCATCTCCTACATCACCTAAATATTGTGTTAAACTAAGCATAGAAAATGATGCATACGATGTATAAAATGTATAATAAATGGAATTTATCATGCATGTCATTGTAAATATCCATGTAAAAGCACATAAATAGTTATATCTTCCTTTTCTCTTAAATAAAAAACTAAAAGATCCAATTATTATTATTACTGCTAAATCTGCAAGTACCGCCTTGTATGATAAATAATTTTCAACTGTATGAATAGTAAAGAATCTAATCATAGTTGAATTAATCAAGTTAACAATAACATATGTTACAAATACTGGATTTTCTTTAAAAAACTTCTTTATTACATGCTCTTTATGAGCTTTTTTAACAGAAGTTTTTATTTTATCAAATATATTATTAACAAATTTTTTCATCTTATTCATTTGTCTAACCTCACTTTAAACATTATAGCATGAGATAAATAACTCTTCAAGTGAAAAGAAAAAAGAAAGATAACTTTAGCTTTTTAAAATTTAAATTATTATTTAATGTTTTATTAATATAAAAGAGACATTCATATTATGAATGCCTCACTATAATTATTTTAATTTTTCAATTTTATCTGCAAATTTTTTAGCATCATATGAAAATGTTTTAAAATCCTTATAATTTAATATATATTTATTATTAAAGACTACTCTATTCCAGTATGTACTATTAGAGTTTTCTATTATTATTTTTCTTTTTTCTACTGGTAAAACCTTATCTTTATATTCTTCACTTTGTTTTAAGAATCTTTTTATATTTGGACAAGAAACAATTCTATAATCAAGTCCTCTTGAAAATAATATTTCACGTACTGATACTGCTAAATTTACAGATGATGATGAACATATTATTGTTCCATCAAAGCTTAATCTTTCATTCAAAAGAATATATGCACCACGTGCTGTATCGTTTATTGATGATGATTCACTTATCTTGCTTTCTTCTCTTGTTACAAGTATAACTGATACTTCTTCTTCTTTATTCATGACTGCTTTAAATGATCCTATTACTTCATTTGCATCAAATGGTGTAAACATATCTATATCTGTTGTTTCTCTTAAATAAGAAATATCTTGATTGTCATCTTTATCATTTACAAGTATGTAAATAACTGGAAGTGATACATGTCTTGCATAGCATACTGCAGGGATAAAGTATCTTGCTGTTTTTGCATTAGTTTCCAAAACTGGCCTTAATCCACTTTCAGTTAATCCATTAATAATAAATCCAGATGAGTATAGATTGTTTTCTAAATTAATTGTTGCTCCTTTATAATTATTAGAATTAAATATCTGACTATCACTTATACTTCCATATTCTTTTAAGTTTGTACTTGCAAATATTAAGTTATTAGAATTTTTAATATAGCTTTCAAGAAGTTTATTTGAATTATCAAGTGTACTTGCTCCATCATTTGGAATAAATACGATGTTACTTGATGATACTCTTTTATTTGTTAAAATAAGGCTTTTTAAAATAAGAGAGCTTTCAGGTGTTAATGATGCAATTGAATCTTTAAAGTTTTTTTCTAGATTTTTTTCTCTTTCATTAATTAAATACTGTATGTCTTCCATTACATCGTTACTTATTGCAAATTTAATGTCTCTTACACCTAATTTATTTTTTATTTCAGATATATTTGTAATATCAAAGTCTATATTTAATTTGTCTATAATTATTAGTGAAGGTTTATCGCTTTTCTTTGCATCATTTAAAGCTTTATCAATAGAGTCATGTTCATTTAAGGCACTATACACATTAAATCCTAATGATTCATAAAGTTCTTTTACACTTGAATCTCCTACTGTAATAATAATTAAATTGTTAAGTTTATTTTCTCCTGCAAATCTTGCTGACTCAATATTTATACCATTAGAAAGTGCATTAAACTGACATATTCCATATATTTTATAACTTACTGAATTGATATTTAACAGTGATGATATATGTGCTTCTCCAATAGATGCTCCAACACTATATGAAAGTGCATCAGGTATTTTCTTAAAGTAATTATAGTTTTCTTCTAAATATTCTAAATTCTCTAAATCTTTTATATCTCCTTCTGCACCACTTAAAAAGTATGCTGCATATAAAACTGGATCAATATCTACCTTTCCTATTATTAATCTATCTCTATTATAAAATGTTTTATTATCTACTAAAAAATTGTAATGATTAACAAAAAGTGTATATATTATATTTGAATATTCAAGTATATCACTATTTAATCCTATATTGTTACTTTCTGAAATATCAAGACTTAAGCTCTTCAATTCATTAATATTTTTTTCATGATTAATGGGATTATTATTGTTTTTATTTAATTTCATCTATTTATCGCCTCATGTTTAGTATTATATCATTTGAAAGAAATTATGTAAAATTTATGATATTTTTTGCTTCGTATAATGCAATGTCCTCTATTTTTTAGATAAAGCTCCAAAGCTATATAAAAATCTTTTTAGATCAAATAATATCAAACTTATTCTTTATCATTTGAATTATACATGACTTTAATACAACTGTGTGGTTTTCTAATAAACTTCTTAGTAATAAATTTTTACAAATATTAATATACCTCATACATTATTTTTTCATATATTGCTTTACCATTTTTAAAGTGGCTTAAATACTCAACTAATTTATATCCATCCATCTTGTTAATTATTTTTCTATAGTTTCTAATTATTTCTTTATAATAATCAAATGAAAACATAAATCTATTTCTAATTAATTCAATTAAAAGTCTTTCTTTATCATATATTTTTATATCAGTACCTTTATAATTAATAGTAGTTATTCCTTTATCAAAAATATCATCTTTTATAAGGTATTGTTTTATATTCTTATCTTTTATTCTGGTTGCCTCTCTCTTAGTTGCTAAATAATATTTATTTGGTTTTGTTTTTGTTAAACCCATGATATAAAATGCAGATTCCATAGTAAATACTGCACTAGGATATCTCTTACAAATAATTTCTATTTCATCCTCTTTAGGATTATCTGAATAATATCCATTAACTATTTTAAAAAGCTTCCCTTCTTTTATGTTTTTTCTCATTTCATATACACTATACTTATCTACATATTAACATCTTTTATATATCATATTAATCATTCCTTCCTATATATTTCAATAAAATTTTAAGCATATCTTTATCCTCAATTTTACTTATTGCAAAACATTTACTGCCTAAGTCTTTAAAACTTGTTCCTGAGTGATATAAAGAATTTTTATCAAGAATTATAAATCTATCATGGAAGTTATTATTAATAATTAGCTTAAATTAGAATATTCCTTATTATATTTTAAATAATCTTCATTATTATACTTATTAGTATATATAATTATCTATAATTATTATTTCATCGTTAGCTTTATCAAATATATTTCTTAATAAACTATAAGCATCATATATTTGTCCTTCAAAGAATAATGTATTTACTTTTTCTTTCTTATTCATCTCTTTAAATGAAGTTTCAAGTAAACTTACTCTATCATCTAAATTATAAACTAATTTATTTACATATTTTGTTCTACTAAATCATTTGAAATATATTTTCTCATCAAAACAAACGCATCCATTATTGCAATTGTAGTATCAGATGCTACTTTACTTTTTAATACAGTTGAAAGCATATATACTCCTTGCTCTGTAAAAACGTAAGGTAAATATTTTAAATGTTGTCCCTTCAAATTACCAGAATTGTTTAAGGTTTCAATTTGAAACTTTGAAAACATTTTGAGTGTTTATATATGCCGTAAAATCAACAAATTATTTTATTTATTAATAACAAAAAACTGACTAAATTAAAAAAGTTTAATAAGGTTTAATGGGTAAATAATGGGTAAAAATATACTTTTTTTATCATTTTTTGATATAAAGAAAATAGTTTATTTGCTATTTTCTTTTCTTTGTTCCATAATTTCATTTTTTTTAATTTTTTATTAATGAAGAAGAAAAATCAAAGCAAGATAAATTAAAAAAAGAAGTAAACATACGTAAACTTCTCTTTCAATTATTCTATAAATGTACACCAAAGTAAAGATTTGTATATAAATATCTGCCTGAATAAGTATATATACGATAACATCCTCCACCATAAGTATGACTTGAATCTGAGGCAATAGAAGAAATACCTAATTTATCAAAGACAGCTAAACATTCTTCATAAGATGAATAAGTTCCTCTTAATGTTGCAGATACGTTAGCATCTGTAATTACATGCTGTTGTGTATATTTCTTATTAGGGGTTTCATTATTCCATTGATATTCAGTTAAACCATAAGCTTCCCATGGTTTCCAGCTCCCATTACTAGAAGTACCACTTGATCCAACACTTCTTCTAGTACCAGATGATCTAGTAGTACTTGTTCTTGATGATGTATTAGAACTTGCTGGTGCAGACTCTTCTACTGGTTTAGCATTAACAACAAGTTTTGCATCTTGTGATTCAGTCTTATTTCCAGACTCATCTTTAGCAATTAACTTGATTGTATGCTCACCTACTGTCTTATCAATATCATCAATTTCGTTACCCTTATCATCAACATACTTATAGATACAGTTAGTGCTAGAGTTATCTGTACATGATTCTATAAAGTTATCAATAGATACACTATCCCCTTCAGTTATAGTTACATCTTTAGTCTTAAATGTTGGTGCTTTAGTATCCTTTACATTTAAAGTAGCAGTATATGTTTTTTTATTATTCTTAATAGTTACCTTATAAGTACCAGTACCTGTTACAATAGTTTTAGATGTGTAACCATCTTTAAGTTTACCATTATCAAGTGCATCAGAGTCATTAACTTCTTTCTTATCTTTATCATAATAAATAGTTTTAGTTGTTAAGTCCTTAGACTCTACATCCTTATTAGAGTTTACAAAAGACACAGTACTCTTTTTATCAAGATTACCATATTTCTTAACAAAGTCATCAAGTACTGGTACTTTAGATCCAGACTCTATTGTCTTATCTCTAATAATAACCTTATTCTGATAAGCAATACGTTTAGCTTCTTTGTCCTTATACACCATATATGAAGGTACACTTATGCAGGCTACTGCAATAACTACTACTGGTATCACTATCTTCTTATTAAATTTTTTCTTTTGTTTTTCTTCCTTTATGTTATCTTCTTTAATATTTTTTTTACTCTTTTTCATATACAACTCTCTCTTTCTTTTCTTATATTTTATCACTTTTTATAAAAAAATGAAATTATGGAACAAAGTGGAACATCATCTGTGTTACTATTGTATTGTAAAGAGAAAATGAAATTTTTCTTACAAATCACTACATAATTAGTAGTGATATAGCATTAATCATTTCGATTAGTGCTTTTTTTGTGAAATGAAAGGAAGGAATAATATGACAAATAATGAAATACTAAAATTTGTAAAAGAAAAACCATGGTGTAATGTTTCAGATATTATGAGAATAGCTAATATTGGTAGAAATAAGGCGTTATCTGTTAAAAGCAAAATTAAGTCTGAGCTAGAAAGCCAGGGGTTTATAGTTCCAGGCAATTCTATACCGACTGAAGCTGTTTTAAAAGCCTTTAATATAAATTTAGATTATATTAAAGAAATTAATAAATAAAAAAATTACAATGATGTTGTGAATTTTGTGATTTTTTATATTCTTTTCATAAATATCAACGTATTTTGCCACTACCAAGGGCTTGTGTAGTGGCAAAATAATATTTGTGAATTTTGTGAATTTTGTGAATTTTTGAATATATGAAGTTTTGAAAGTTTACGTATGTTTACTTTCATTACGCAATGCATCAACATTAGTAAATTGATTGGAGGTAAAATTTATATGACAAAGAAAAGAATCTTTTTTATTACTCAAAATCTTGTTAATCCAAGAACAAATGAAAAGTTGATAGATGAAAAACAAATAAAAGAAGCTCTTAATCACAAAGTTTTTAAAAAATGGGCATATATACTTCACAATAAAGATATATATACAGAAGAAGATGAAAAAAAAGACGATAAACATAAATGTGATATGCCAAAAAATGATCATTATCATGTTGCTCTATATTGTGATGACGCTATAGATCCAAATATTGTTGCAAAATGGTTTAATATTCCATTAAATCAAATTGACTTTCCTAAAGGTGGCAGCAATGCCTTTTTAGATTGTGTTAAATATTTAACACACGAATCAGAAAAAGAGCAAAAAAAAGGTAAACATCTTTATTCAGATGATGAAGTTATTGCTAATTTTAATTGGAGAGAAGAACTAGAAAAATACGAAGGTAAAAAAAAGGTTAATCAAATTAACGTTAATGAAGTATTTGATAAAATACTTTATTCTGGATTAACTATTAAAGAATCAATTAACAACTATCCAGAAGTTTATAGAAATCATTATAAAAAATGTGAAGATTTGAGAAGTAGATATTTGCTTTATGCTCCACTTCCACCATTAAGAATTAACATTTATATTGAAGGTAAAGGTGGAATGGGAAAAGGTGTTGCAAGTAAAGCACTTGCAACATTTTTGTCGCCACAAAAAAATGAAGAAGATTGTTTTTTTGAAGTTGGTGGTAATAATGTTTCTTTTGATAACTATGATGGACAACCAACTATCATTTGGAATGATATGAGAGCTGGAGTATTTATACATCAATTTGGAAGAGGTGAAACGTTTGATATTTTTGATGCAACTCCAACTTCATCAGTCCATAATATAAAATATGGAAAGATAAGGTTGTTAAACCAATTTAATATTGTAAATAGTGTTCAACCTTATAAAGATTTTCTTGATGCTTTGTCAGGAGCGTATTATGACAAAAATGGTAACTTTCATGATGCTGAAGATAAAAATCAAGCTTATAGAAGATTCCCAATAATTATTTGTTTACGTGAAAAAGATTTTGATATTTTATTTAATGTTGGCTTTTTTACAAAGACAAGAGATTATCAGCAATATATTATATATAAAAATATGGTTGGTAATTTTTCTGAAATTGTTAAAAAATATGAAACATACAATAATAAAGCATCTGAAAAACTTCTTTCTCTCATCATTGATAAAATAAATAAATTTATTGAAGACCAATCAAAATCATCAACTGAAAATTCATTTGATGAAGATTTATTTAAAATTGGTTTTGTAGATGGGAAATCATCACAAGAAAAAATAAATTTATTTTAGATTAAATATTGAACGTAGCACGTTTTGTTGAAACTTGTTTCAATGAAACTTGCTAACATAAATCAAGTATTTTTTGATAAAAAATTAAATTTATTAAAAATATGTAAAAAAGGGCAAAATTCCCCCTTACCCCCAAAATT
>ONQM01000012.1 GCA_900319955.1 uncultured Eubacteriales bacterium
TACTGGAAGTACTTCTAAAGAAGATGACAATACTACACATAGTGTAGATTTAAAGAGTAGTATACAGTATATTAAATCATATAAAGAGGAAGATGGTAAAAAAATACCACAATATGCATATAAAAGTAGTAAAACATTAGAGCCAGCTGGGTCAGTTGATGTATATATAAATGGTAATAAAGTTAAAGAAGCAGTATCAGAGTATCATGGAGAATTCAAGAAAGGTACTAAATATAAGTTTGTAGTAAGAGACTCTGAAATGCCATATACATATGAAGGAGTAGCATCAGGAGTACTTGAAGGAACAGTAGGATCTAAGAATGTAGTTACTAAATTAAAATATAGATTTAATAGATGTAAAATTACATATGATCCTAATGGTGGTAAATTTACAAACAACTTAAATACAACAGTACAGTACATGAAATATGGAGATACAACACATGCTGAAAATGATACATTAAGAAATGCAAATGGAGGACATTTTGCAGCAGTACGTTCAGGATACACACCAAAGTCTGGAGCAGAATGGAAGTGTTCTGGAAAAGCATGCGGTAAAGACACTTTTGACGAGACTAAAAAATATAATGCTACTGATATATGTTCAGGACTTGCAAATGGAGACAGGACTGTAACATTAAAAGTTAACTGGGTAAGTAATTAAATAGAAATGCATTTTATGCATTTTTATTTTCTTTTCTGCTTGTATAATTTTTGATTATCTAGTAAAATTATTTATAGTAGAAGAATAGAGGTAAGAGTATGTGCGTTAAGAAAAATAAAAAAAAGAAAAATGGTTTTACACTTGTTGAAGTAATAGCAGCAGTTACAATACTTGGTATTTTAAGTGCAGTTGCAATACCTTCAGTTTCAAAAGTAATGGGTAAGGGGCACTCTGAATATTGTCAAAATAATGTTGATGTTATGAAAACAGCAGCAAGAGATTATTTTAATGACTACAAAAGTTTAATGCCAAAAGAAGTAGGCGATTCAGAAACAGTTACAATGAAAGATTTAGTAAAAGAAAAATACTTAGATAAAATGACTGATTATGATGAAAAAGAATGTACATCAGGTGAAGTTAGAGTATTAAAAACAACACGTACTAATTACGAATATACATATAAACTTGATTGTGGTAAGTGCAATGGTATATCAGATGAAGATGATGGAAAAATAGATCCTAATGCAAAAATTGACATTAATTATAGTCCTTTTGGTGGAACTAGAAATAATCCACTTGAGTACAATAATAAAGATGCAAATATCACTATAAGTTTTGATTATAAAAATGTAACAATCTATAGCTACAAATATGAAATACATAGAGTAGATATAAGTGGTGATCAAACAGTAGGAGGTATTACTAACTATAAGGATTATAAAGGAAAAGATATTAAAGTAAAACTTGATAGTAAAGGAGTTTACTATATAAAAACATATGTTGTTAATTCAAGCCAGAATAGAATTTATTCTAAAAATAGTGGATATTTTAGTTTAGATTATAAATTTACTTGTAATGATATTTCTTTAAAAGCAACATACGATGGTGATGGAAAAACAAAGAATCTTAAATTAGATGAATGGCATAATGGTGCATTTAAATTTAACTTTAGTAAAAAAGGTGCAATATATAATTATGACGTTTATCTTATGACAGATACAAATGATAAATCAAAAGCAGAACTAGTAGTTAGTAAATCAACTGGTAACAAGAGCCTAAACTTTCCAAATAGCCTTTCTCATACATATAAGTTTTATATAATTGCATATAATGAAGAAGGTGAGCAGTGTCAAACTGATACATTTAAATATAAACAAGACAATATTGAACCAGATTGCATAACTAATTCAGGAAGCTATAACCATGAATGGACAAATCAAGATGTAACTATTTATGGTAATCCTAAGGATAAAGGAAATGAGTGGACAATGTCTGGCCCTAAAAATGTAGGAGACAAACTTGAAGGATATGCAACAAATACAGAAAGAACATTTACCGAAGATATGGATAAATTAGTATCACCTGGGTCAGTTTCAGATGCAGCTGGAAATATTAAAGTTTGTCCTGCAGAGCAATTAGTAAGAATTGATAAAACACCACCTGAATGTACAACAAGTGGAGGAAATGCTCCATCATGGACAAATCAAAGTGTCACTATTTATGGATCATGTAGTGATCCAATAGTAAATGGTGCAAGAAGTGATTGCAGAGAAAGAACAATAAACCGAAATATAAACTATGAAGTAGATGATTACTTGTCACCAGGAACTATAACTGATATTGCTGGCAATTCAACTGATTGTGAAGAAGATCAGCACGTTCAAATAGATAAAACAGCTCCAACTTGCGAAAGTGAATGTGTAAGTGGCAACTGTGGTACCTGGACAAATGAAGATGTAGAAATATCTGGAACATGTAGCGATGATGGCGATGTTTCAAGTGGTTGCGTTGAAGATGAATATGACCATACAGAAGAAGCAACAGATAAAAAAATATTTAATCAAGATGTGTCACCTGCAGTCGATGAAGGTGGAGTAATATATGATAATGCAGGTAATCCAGCACAGTGTGATACACAAAGAATAATGATTGACACTGAACCGCCAGAGCTTACTTGTACAGGGCATTCTGAACTTGATTTAGAAACTCTACAAGGTCATGCTGAAGTTAATGCAAAAGATCAACCTAATGGAAGTGGACTTGAAGAAGATCCATCAAATAATTATACATATGGCAGTGAAGGTGCAACTGAATATGTTGCAAGAGATAATGCTGGAAACGAATGCTCATGTACTATAAACGTAACAGGAACACCAGTTTACAAATTTAATCATTATAGTTGCGATTCATATGATTGTGATTGTGATCCATACTGCTGCTCAGGATCATATTATGCTGATACAGAAAAAGGTACACCTTATTGTCATAGTACATGTTGGTCATGCTACACATGTAGATACCTAAGTTACAATTATACAACAGGATGGTTAACATATCAGCAATATGGTGATAGTTGCTCAGGACATAATGGTTATCAAGGAAACACAGTTCAATCAGCAGGTTCTTCAACAGCATATTCAACTGAAGCAACATCAGAAGAATGTGAAGCTAATAATACTGAAGCAGAAGATCCTTGTAAAAAAGACCCATCAAAATGTAATAAAACTATAAAATATAATATTGTTTATAAATGTGCAGGAGAAACAGATAAAAAAATATCTGAACAAAAAAGTGTACAAAATGGAGTAAATAGTGTTAAATTTACAATGAATGAATTAATTGATAAATATCCAGGTTCAAGTTCAAAATGTGAAGTAAGTTCAAAAACTGCATCTGCAAATAAGAAAACTGTTTCAAATGGAGGAACAATAACTGTTACATTAAAGCCTGGTAAATGTAAAGTTAATTTTAAAGTTACATGTGATGGAAAGGAAATTAAAGACTTATCTGAAAACTTACAGCCTGGTAATGATGGAAAGGTAAGCTACTCAGTATCTAAAGCTAAAAAACTAGTAAAGAATAAAGGCGTTAAAGCAGAAAAATGTGATGTTGGAAAATCACCTGATATTAATAAAAAATCAGTAGAATGTGGTGGAACTATAGAAATTAAACTTCCTAAAAAGACTGAACAAAATATATATTTATGTAGAGTTGGAAATACATACGTACATAAAACAACTAGTACAGAGTGTACATCAGGAAATTGTTCTTATACAGTTTCTCATGGTACAACAATTAAAGTAGAGATGGAAAAACATGGAAGATTTTATAAACTTATTTCACCTCATAAAGGAATGTACTTATACGATGATTGTACATCAACAAAGCCAAATGGACCAGATTGTATTTCAAGATGTAGAGATCATAATTAAAGGAGCAAATTAATATGAAAGAAAATAAGAATAAAAGAAAAATAATTATACTTATATTAGTAATATTAGTTTGCCTTCCTTTACTAATATATCTATTTATAAAAATAAATACATATAAAATAACTGTAAAAAAAGAAACTATTAACTATTGTTTAAGTAGATTTAAATGCTATCCACTTGAAAAAAATTATTATAAATTTTATGCTAATAAAAATATAGAAGAAGTTGATAAAAAATTAGATGAATATAATAAAATAATTGAAGATAGTAAAGAAAAATCTAAGAATTCTAATTTTGATAGTGCTAAATGTTTACCATATAAAAGTACGTATAGATATAGTACTGGATACAACTATGATTATAAACTTTATACATCTTCTAATTATATTTCACTTACATTATATAAATATACAATAAATTATTGTACAGAAAATATGGAAGCTACAGAAGATATATATAAATTCATATATAGCATTAAAGATAAGAAATTCTTAACTAATCAAGATATAATTAAAAAGATTAATATGAGTAGTAAAGATATTTTAGAGTTTATTCATAGTAAGTCAACAGAAATATCTGACACAAAAAACGTTAATTCATATGATTTTATAATTAATAATGATGGAAATATTTACGTTTCATACTTAGATAAAGATGGAACAGAAATGGAACTTGATTTAAACAAAAAAATAGATTAAAAAATAAAGTGGTCTTAATATGAGATCACTTTATTTATTTCTAAGTTCGTTCATAGTATCATTAGTAACTTCTATAACTCTTTCTATTACTTTTTTTATTTCATCTTTATCAGTAATATTTTCTCTTTTAATAATTTCTTGTACTTGTGATTCTATGAATATTCTCTTGTCAGTATCTTATAAGCTTTCATTTTTATATTCAAATTCAAGATCATCTAATAATTTTCTTTTTCTAGTTTTACATGCAAATTTAGCCTTTCTAATTGCACTTTTAAACTTATTGAAACCGTTATATCCAAGTATATTCTTAAGTTCTCTTGCATAAAAATATTCTTCTTCGTATTTGTCAGTATGTGAGATACTATTAAACTTACTTTGAAAATCTAAACTATTCACTAAAGACCCCTTAATTTTTTTCTTAATTATAGCATTAAAAAAAGACATTTAAAATAGTTTACTTCCTATCTTTTTTGTTATATAATAAAGGAGCTATAAGAAAAGAGGAGTGTGTTTATATATGAAAAAAACAAAAATAATATGTAGCATAGGACCATCTTCTTATGATAAAGATGTTATGAGAGAAATGATAAAGAGTGGAATGAATGTTGCTCGTTGTAACTTTTCTCATGCAACTCCAGAAGAAAAGAAAATGGTTGAAGAGGATGTAAGACATTTTAATGAAGAAGAAGGATGTAATATTGGACTTTTATTTGATACTAAAGGACCAGATCTTAGAACATGTGATTTTAAAGATGATTATATTACATTAAATAATGGAGAAAAAGTTAGAATTTCTAAAGATGTAAAATTAGGCACAAGTGAAGAAATAGGATTCAACCATCCAGAAGTTATTGAAAACATAAGCGTTGGAGATAACATTTTAATAGATGATGGACTTTTAAGACTTGTAGTTGAAGAAAAAGATAAAGACGGTTTAACTTGTAAGATTCTTGCAGGTGGAACAATTAAGTCAAGACGTGGTGTTAATGTTCCAGGAGTAAATCTTGGTATGCCATTTATAAATGATGCAGATAGAGAAGACATTAAATATGCATGTGAGCACAAAGGTGATTTCTTAGCAGCATCATTTGTATCAACTCCACAAGATGTTAAAGATTTAAGAAAATTATTAAAAGAATTTGGTCGTCCAGAAATGAAGATCATTTCTAAAATTGAAACTCAAACAGGTATTGAAAATCTAGATGAAATAATTGATTTATCTGATGGTATAATGGTTGCTCGTGGTGACTTAGGCGTTGAAGTTCCAATGGAAAAACTTCCAACATATCAAAAAATGATAATTAAAAAGTGTCGTGAAAAATGTAAGATTTGCGTTGTTGCAACAGAAATGCTTGCATCAATGTACACAGCAGCTAGACCAACACGTGCAGAAGTATCTGATATAGCAAACGCTGTACTTGATGGTTGTGATGCTATAATGCTTTCAGGTGAGACTACAATGGGTGCTTATCCAATTGATGCAGTTAAATATATGTCAAGAATAGCAAGTGAAGCTGAAAGTCAATATGATTATTCACATAAATTTAATTATGATGATGAAAATGATGTTACTGAAGCAATCGGAAGAGCAGTAATTGATGCATCTAACTCACTTAATGCAAAAGCAATAGTTGCTGCAACAATAAGTGGATATACAGCTTCTAAAATAAGCAACTTAAAACCAAAGAGCATAATAGTAGCACCATGTGTTTCAAAAGATGTAGCTCATTCTCTAGCACTTAACTATGGTGTTTATCCAGTACTTGACAAAAAATTTGATACAATGGATGAAGTTATAGAAAGTGCTGTAGATTCAACTAAAAATATGCTTGGACTTTCAAAAGGTGATGTACTTGTAATTACAGGTGGCTTCCCAAGCATTAAAGATGTTAAGACTACAAACTTTATGAAAATTGAAGTTATTGATAAATAATAAATTAAATTTAAAATTTTATTTATTATATTATAGTTAATTAATATAAAAGAGACTATCATTTTAGTTTGATAGTCTCTTTTACATTATCATTGTTCCAAGTATTCTACTTGTATTTTTAAAATTTAATTTTGCAATATCATTAAGTTTATCTTTTCCAAATTTTTCAACGACTTCTCGTCCAGCATCATCTGCTTCTTTTCCAGCACCTTTTGGAAGCGGTACTCCAACTGAATCAGATAGTTTTGCAAATTCTCTTAAAAATATATATCTACTAATAATTGATGAACAAGCAACTGCTAAATTTTTGTTTTCTGCTTTTGTCATAAATGTAATATCTCTTTGAATATATTTTTCCTCTCTAAGATAATTATAATAACTTGCTTCTCTTGCAAATTCATCAACTATAATATAGTCAAGATTTTTAATTTTGTCACTATGTCTTACCTTATAAAGCATCTTATTATGCATAATTGCTTTTATTTTATTCATATTATTATCAAGATGTCTAAAGTTATATTCATTTGGCATTAAAATTAAACTTTCATAATAAATTCTTTTTGCAATTAATGGTGCAATCTTTTTAATTTTTTCATCTGTAAGCTCCTTTGAGTCACACACGCCAAGCGAGTCTAAGTAACAAACATCTTCTTTTGTTACATAACTTGCAGTGACAACTATTGGTCCAAAATAATCACCAGTTCCAACTTCATCACTACCAATAGAGTTTACATTATGATATTTTTTTTCATCTTCTTTATCTTTCTTTTGAGAATCTGAAACGCCAAATTTTTCCTTCCACATTTCAGCATCAACATCTGCAGACACACCTTGAAACATAACCTTATTAGAATCATAAATAGTAATTACTGTTCCAGCTTCATTTCTAGCCCTCATAGTAACATAAGGAATTTTTTTATCATCCTTTAAAGCACTATAATACTTAATAAGTTCTTCTTTTTGATTGTCATTAATTTTTAATACTACGTTCATTTTACACATCACCCAAAAATATTATAAACTATTTAGTAAAAATATGCTATAATTTTATCATAGGAGGATAGAAAATATGACTTTAAATATTGTAGATATCATAATTATACTATTTATACTTTTATGTATGATAACTGGTTTTAAAAGGGGATTTATTAGAGAAACAATAAATTTAATTGGAAATATTATTGTAATTATCTTGTCATATAAGTTTATGGCACCACTTGCATCAGTACTTTACAAATATGTTCCATTCTTTGATTTAGGATTCTTTGGAATGCCACTTACATCACTTAATATACTGATATTCCAAATACTTGCTTTTCTACTTTGCTATTTACTCTTTACATTAATTTTAAATATTATTGTAAATATAACTAACGTAGTTGACAAGATAGTAAATAGTCTTATTATGTTTAAAGCATTATCAAGCATACTTGGTATGATAGTTGGACTTATAGCAGGATTTATAGCAACATTTATAATACTTATTATACTTTCAGTACCACTTTATAAATCTAATTATTTCCACAAATCACCAGTTGCAAACTTTATACTTGATAAAACACCAGTTATGTCAAATGCAACAAAAAATATAAGAGAAGCTACAGAAGATATTTATAAGATAAGCGTTGAAATAAATAGCGATAAGAATTATAAAGAAAATGCTAAGAAATATGATAGAGAAGTACTAGACAGTATGCTTAAGTATAAGGTAATAACTTATGATAATGCTAAGATGCTTAATGATGAACATAAACTAGATAATATTGAAAATGTAGATGAGCTTCTTAAAACATATGAAAAGACAAGTGAAGAATAAACACTTGTCTTTTAAATTACGAGTATACCATAAAAATTTAGTATAGAATAAAGTATACCATAAAGTATACCATAAAGTATACCATAAAGTATACCATAAAGTATACCATAAAGTATACCATAAAGTATACCATAAATTTTAAAAGTATGATATACTCATTGATATGAAGGAGATGACTATACATGAATTTAGGAATGGAATCAGAAGTGTTAGAATTCAAAAAGAGTACAAGTGAGCTTGAAAAAGGAGTTATATCAATTGCATCCATGCTTAATAAAAATGGATATGGAACTTTATATTTTGGAGTTAAGAATGATGGAACAATTATTGGTCAAAAGGATTTAAATGAAAATACACTAAGAGATGTTTCTAGAAAAATAGCAGAGGGAATAGAACCACAAATAATACCAACAATTTCACTTGAATTAATTGGAGAATTAAAACTAATAAAAGTTGAATTTAGAGGAAAAGAGCAACCATATTCTGCATTTGGAATATACTACTGTAGATCTTTTGACGAAGACAAGAAAATGAATTTAAGTGAACTTAAGGCTTTAATTAATAAAGATGGTGAACCAGATCGTACTGCATACACTGAATCTGATAATCAAGATTTAACTTTTGAAACAATTAAGAATTTATATTTTAATCATGGACTGACTGTTAATGACAAAACTTTTTTAAAGAATCTTGGATTTTATACTGCAGATGGAAAATATAATGTACTTGCACAACTTATGTCTGACCATAATGAAACTTCAATAAAAGTAACAACATTTGCAGGAACTGACAAGTCTGTAATTTTAAAAATGAATGAGTATGGTGGCAAATGTTTAATAATTTCTACATTAAATGTACTAGATTATGTAGAAAGCATTAAAGAGACAAAGGTAAAAATAACTGGAAAAGAAAGAATTGAAGAGGATACATTTGATTTTGAATGTTTTAGAGAAGCATGGCTTAATGCAGTAGTACACAATAGATGGGTCAACAGTGCACCACCTGCCGTATACATCTATAGTGATAAGATAGAAATTGTATCAGATGGAGGGCTTCCAACCTCACTTTCAATAAAAGATTATTTTGAAGGTATATCAAAACCAGTAAATGAAAAAATGCTAAGAATATTTAAAGATTTAGATTTAATTGAAAGAACAGGACATGGAGTTCCTAAAATAGTTGAAAAATATGGAAAAGACATCTTTAAAATATCTAAGAACACAGTTAGAATTTTTATACCATTAGATAAAAAATTACTTGAAAATTTAGATGATAGTATTATTGATTTAAATGAAAATGAAATAAAAGTTTTAAGATTGTTAGAAGAAAATCCTAAATATAATGTAAAAGAAATAATTGAGATAACAAAGCTAAGTAAACCTTATATACGAAAAATTTATAAAAATTTAAAAGAAAAGGGATATATTGAAAGGATTGGATCAAATAAGACTGGGTATTGGAAAGTAAAATAGTGTAAATTTGATAATAATTTACACTTTTTATTTACTTTGATTTTTTAAAATGTTATACTTTTAATGTAAGATAGGGTACGGAGAAAGTATCCTACAAGATGGAGGAGGGAAATATTTATGAACGGTACATTTAGTATGGACACTGCTCAAGTAAGTCAAATCGGAGCTAAATTCCAAGAACTATCTCGTGAATATGCTAACGATATGACACAACTTAGATCAACAATCGAAGATTTAGGATCAAGCTGGAAGAGTGAAGTTTACAACAAATTCGTATCAGTATATGAAAAAAATGCTGAAACAATTGATCAAATGAGCAAAGCATTCGCATCATTTGGTGATATGCTTACATCAACAAGTAATGAAGTAAATAGAATTACTCAAGATTTAAGCGATGATATTAGATAATAAATAGGAGGAAATAAGTTATGAATCAGACATTTAATGAAGCTAAAGCAGTACAAGATGCTGAACAAATATTAAATATTGCTAATAGAGTTGATGCTTTATTTGCTGAAGCTGAAGCTGAAAAAGGAAAACTTCAAGGAGCTTGGCAATCACAAAATTCTGCAGAAGCTGCTTTTAGAACATTTGATACTTATAAAGCAAGTTTTGAAAATTTCTTAGGAGAAATTAAGAGTTTAGCTAATCAAATCTATATGGCTAAAGATGCTTATAGAGCTGCTGATAACAGTGCTACTAAGATTACTGAAGAAACATACAGAATTAACCCAGAAGGTTAATAAAAATATATTGCTATATGCAATATATTGTAAGTAAAAGATAAGAAAAAGTTATCTTTTATTTACAATGTATAACATAAGAAAGAAGGGTATTATTTTATGGCTACTAAAAAGGCAACTACAAATACAAAAAAAAAGACAACAACTACTACTAAAAGTTCATCATCTAAAGTATCTAATCCATTTGGAATAGATTATAAAAATGTTAATGCACATGGACTTTTAAAAAAAGTAGAGGATAAATATAATGAAATTTTTGATGCTACAAGTCATATAAATGGAAATAGTCAGTTTGGCGAACTTAGTGAGACAATAACAAACGTTGAAAGCAAAATAAAAGTATTAAAAGAAATGCAAGATACAAATGATGAAACTATTTATACATTATATAATCAGCAACAGGTTCCAAAAAGAGTATCAGAAATACTTGAAGTATTGGAACCTACTGGAAAAGATAGTGCAGTATATAACTTAAAAACTGGCGTTAAAAAAATAGCAGCTTCCTATTATCAAAAAGAACAAGATGATACTAAGAAATTTATTGATTATGCCAAATCAGTATACAATTTAGTTGATACTAAAAAGACTAAAAACAATACTGCAGCTATTGCAGAAATTAAAACAAAAATAAAAAATTATTATGCTAAGAAAGCACCTTCAAGACTTGCACAAGCAGAAAATTTAGAGTCACTTTGCAGATCATCTTATGATAAAGTAATATCAATATATAATGGTGCTAGTGCAACTAAATTAAATAGTGAATATAATGCTGGCAAGAAATCATATTTAACAGCACTTACAAATGCAATTATTAATTCTCCAAGTTCTAGTTCTAAAAAAGGAGGTTCAAAGTAATGGCAAATAAAGATTTTACAGTAACGAGTGAAAAACTTGATCCTATAATTGATGACTTAAGTAGTGTTGAAACAACACTTAAAACTGCTGAAGTATCTAAAAAATCTATTGCATCTCCTGAAAATCCCGCAAAGAAAACAGTAATGGGCAATGGACTTAAGGATACAAAGTCAACTGAATGGGAAAAAATTTACGCATCAGGAGGTACATATTTAGATAATGCAAATTCTCAGCTAAATTCAGCTGCAAAAATGATAAATGCAGTAAATATTAACTTTACAAATGCTATAGAAAGAAAAAACAAAGAAGAAGGAAAGGCAACTGAGAAGTCAGAAAGTATAAGAGATTTAATAAAATCAGGAAATTATACTTTTTCACTTAAAAATACTAAAACAGTAGTTGCAAATGGAATTACTTCTCTTTCAGGACTAATAGTTGCAAGAAACAAAAAAACTGGAGAGGAAAAAGAATTTCCATTTAATACTAAACTTCCAACAAAGAAAGAAGAGGAAAAAGAAAATACTACTCCTTCTAATAATGAAACTAAAAAAGAAAATATTTCACAAGAAAAAAATGAAAATACAAGTGCTAATGCAAACACAAATGTAAATACAAATAATTCTAGAGCAAACAATAATCAGGTTCTAACACAAGAAAGCAAAGGAACAAGTTCAAGAGGAAGAGTTACATATACACCTAAGAAAAACACAAATGGAGGAGCATCTAGTACAACACAAACACAAACACAAACAAGTGCAGTAGAAACACCAACGACTCCAACTGATACAAAGATAGATAGCAAAACACCTATTACAAATGAAAAAGTAAAAACAGATACAACTGATTTATTTGATGATGGAGCAGCAACACTTATAGATGATACTCCAGCAAATACATCAGGTGGTAATGGATCTATCCTAGGTACAGTTGCAGCAGCAGCAGGAATTGCAGGAGCAGCAGGAATTGGTGTTAAACTTTATAAAGATAGAAAAGAAAATAGTGATTTAGATTTAGATGAAGATAGACCTTCAAATGGCAATAAATTTTGGACAGATGAAGAAAGCAATGTAATAAATAGTGAGAAAGATTCTTATAGTGATGATGATAGAATAGAAACACTAAGTGAAGCAAAGCAAGAAAAATATAAGGCAGCAGATAATGGACTTGATAATAATGATGATGAGGAAGAAAAGAGAAATCTATCAGATGACTCATGGGCAGTACCACCTACAAAAAGTGTAGATTTATTTGAAAGCTAGAGGTGATATAAATTGAATATAGATTTTTTACCAATAGGATCAATTATTCTTCTAAAAGGTGGAACAAAAAAAATAATGATTACAGGTTTTTGCTCTATAGCTCAGAATAATAAACACAAACTTTATGATTATATTGGATGCTACTATCCAGAAGGTGTAATTAATTCAGATGAGGTTTGTATGTTTAACAATGATCAAATATCAAATATATTATTTAAGGGATTTGATAATCAAGAAGAAGTAATGTTAAAAGATAAATTAAAAGATAAACTTAAAAACATTACTTTAGATTCAGATCATAATATAGTTGATAAAGTAATAGATGCAAATAGTGAACCAGAGTTCTTTGTAGACTCAGGATTAATATAGGAAGAGGGTAGAAAAATATGTCAAATAAATTACCTAGTGGAATTACAACATTTCATAATGCAATAGAGGGAAAAACATATTACGTTTATAAAGGATATTATTATAAGACATTGCATGATGCTAAGTACGCAAGAAATAGTGTGCTTGTTTCACAAAAAAAATTTAAAGGTAAGCACGGAAATGCATGGTTTTATAATGACAACAAGCCATTAACGAAAGCACAATATGATGCAAAATTAAATCCTTCAAAGAAAAATAATAGTATGCCAAAAGTTAAAAATTATTTTGGTGATGCTTTAGAGAAGGCTAATGAGTCCTCATCTAAATCAAAAACGACTAAAACAAAAAGTGCAACGAAAAATAAAAAGGTTAAAACTAATACAACAACATACTCTGGTGTAGCAGAAGCTGAAAGACAAAAAGGAATCAGCAGCATGAAAGAGGGTTTGGTTAAAGGAAAATATATAAAAAATGGTAAAGCAGGAACTGGAGTATATAAAAAAATTTATTATAAAAATGGAAAACCAAGCAGTGGATATAAAGATGGCATTTATTATGGCAACGATGGAAAACCATTAAATGGTACTATTAATGGTAAAATTTATAAAGATGGTAGGTTTATTCGTAATGCTGGTGGTTCAACATCAGGAGGAAATGGTAGCACAGGATCATCTGGAGGTGGAAACCATTCATCAAGTTCTGCCTCAAAAGCTGCTGCAGCAGCAGGTAGTACACTTTCTGCAAGTCAGTATAAGAACTATAATGCACATGGACTTTTAAAACTTGTAGAAGATAAATTTAATCAGTGCTTTAATGCAACAGAATTCTTAAAAAAACAGAATGCTGTTTCTGAAATTACAAGTGCTCTTTCAAAGATTAATTCTGCAATTAATGAATTAGATTCAATATCTGTTTCAGGAAATAATGATGAAACATATTCAACAAGTGAAGGAAGAATGGTTCCAATTGCAATTTCAAGAATAAATGCTATTATTGATGGATCAAGTACAAAAGTTAACGACTATGAAGGGCATACATATAGTATTTCAGTTACAACAAATCTTAAAGGACTTGAAAAGAATTTAAAACAAGGACTAAAAAAAATAGCAGCAGCATATTATAGAAAAGAAGAAGAAGACATGGTAAGATTTATATCTTATGCAAAGCAAATATATAATATGGTTGATTCTAAAAAAACATCTAATAATGGAGCAGCTATAGCAGAGATAAAAAGAAAAATAAAAGATTATTATTTGAATAAAGCTCCAGATAGAAAGAAAAAAGCAGAAACACATGAAAGTGCATGCAGAGCAAGTTATGAATCAGTAATTTCTTATTATAATGGAAGTACTAATTAAGGAGGCAAAGAGAAATGACAGTTGGAATAGATTATACAAAGGTTAAAACAATTGCTAGTGATTTAAGAACAGTCTCAACAAACATTCTGCCTACTAGTTTAAATAATTTTAAGTTTTCAATGCCTCTTTGTACATCCAAGTATAATGAAGGATTAAAAAGTAGTACTCAAAATTGGAAATCAATATTTACATCTGCTGATAAATATTTTGAGAGTGCTCAAAATATTTTAAAAGGTGTTAATGATCAAATTAATTTTGAGGCAGATGAACTTGAAAAAGCAAATCAAGAGTATGGAGAAGAAGACAGTAATACCGCAGAAGATGCTGAAACTCAAAAAGATGAATATGAAGAAGAAACATCTGATGAAGATGATATGTCAAAGCAAGGAGAGGATAATGAGTTTAAAGAAGCTGCATCCGAAAGTGTAGTATTTACATCAGAAGATGGAAGATATTCGCTTACTCTAGCAGATATCACAAATGCTGGAACAAGTTCAGTAATAGCAGGAACATTACTTGATACTAAAACAGGTGAAAAAACTGATGTTAAAGTTAATGTTGGTGATGACAAAGATGCAACAGATACTACAGATTCATCAGATACATCAACAGACTCAAGTGTATCAAGAGATGATATAAAAACTCAGGTAGATTCAATTATAGATAATAGTACAACTCTTTCAGATACTGATAAGGAAACATTAAAGACTTGGGTTGATGATGTAAGTAAGAATGGTTATAATAGTGATACTTTAGAAAAAGCATTAAATTCAATGCAGCAGAATGGTTCTATTACTGAAAAACAAAAAGAAGCAATTCTTTCAGGAACAAATGATTATGTTAAGAAAATAACCGGTGCTGGAACTACTACTGCAACAGGAACAGCAAGTGCTACGACTGCAGGAACATCTGTTCCAACAAGTGGTACAGGAGATATCACAATAACAATTGGTGATCAAACATTTAAGTTAAGTGGAGCAGGTACAACTGCTACACAAGCAGCAAGTACTGCAGGAACTGGAGTTGATACAGTAAGTGCAACAACAGGAATTGCAAGTAATGCTGGAGCATCCGTTGCAGGAGTAACAACAGAAACAGCAGGAACTGCAGCAGCAGATGCAGTAACTTCAGTTGCAGCAGCATCAAATGTATCACAGCCAGACCTTGTAACAGCAGTTTCAGAAGTTGGACAAAATGCAGTTGCAAATGCTAAAAAGCTTGGTGCATCAGATGCTGAAGTAAATGGAATTTATGATTTCTTTAAGAATATGGTTGAAGGAATAAGTAAAAATAAAACATTAAAATCTATGACTGCAAATCTTGGAAATGTAGCAGTTAAGAATGCAGGAGTTGGAGCAGCATTTGCAATACCACTTGCAGGTATGAGTATAAATTCTATATATAGAAAAAAGAAAGAAAAGAAATTCGAAGAAGAACAAGGAAAAATAGATTTAAATGATGTTAATAATGATAAACTAGCTAGCAGTATTACATTTGATCCTAATAGTTCTTCAACAAATAATAGTGATGAATATTTTCACATTTAAATAGGAAGGAGCGCTAGTATGGACGGAGATAGTTTATTTTTACCAATAGGATCTGTAGTTTTACTTAAAGGAGCTACTAAAAAGGTAATGGTTACAGGATTTTGTTCTATTCCTAACAATAATAAAAATAAAATATATGATTATTCTGGATGTGCTTATCCAGAAGGATTTATTAATACAAACGAAGTATGCTTATTCAATACTGATCAAATAGATAAGATATTATTTAAAGGTTATGTAGATGAAGAAGAAAAAGACTTTCAAAAGAAATTAATAAATCTAATAAGTAAAATAAAGATTGATTCAAATCATAATTTAGTAAAAGATGATGAATCAAATGGTGCAGAGTTTTCTGTAAATAATGGAGCATTTTAGTGAAAATACTAAAATGTTTTTCTATTCTTAAAAACTGCACATTAAAAAGCTTAAAAACTGCACAATGATTTTCTTAAAAATTGTTGAAACAAAACCTTAAAAACTGCTGAAGCAAAATCCATTTAGTATCATAATTAAAGGATAAAATGCAAAATTTATTTAATAAGAGTTAACTCTTTTTTTGCACAACACTTTTAAAAAAATTATGAGTTATATTTTAAAAGTTGCTTTTTTTTAATCTTCATTTTATGTTATACTATATAAGTCGGAGGTGCATCATGGATAAAAAAAATATAAGAAATTTTTCAATAATAGCACATATAGATCATGGTAAATCAACTCTTGCAGATAGAATAATGGAAAAGTGTGGAGAGTTTGATAGTAGATCAAATAATCAGCTACTTGACTCTATGGATATTGAAAGAGAGCGTGGTATTACAATAAAGTTAAATACTGCATCTATGAAGTACAATTATAATGGAGAAGAGTATTTGCTTAACCTAATTGATACCCCAGGACATGTTGATTTTTCTTATGAAGTATCAAGAAGTCTTGCTGCATCAGAAGGAGCTATACTACTTGTTGATGGTACGCAGGGCGTGCAAGCACAAACTCTTGCAAATCTTTTTCTAGCACTTGATAACGATTTAGAAATAATACCAGTTATAAATAAGATAGATCTTCCAAGTAGTGATGTAGAAGGAACAACAGAAGAACTTCTTGATTTGGGATTATTTAATAAAGAAGATATTATTTTAACAAGTGCTAAGACAGGTGAAGGAGTAGATAAGCTGCTAGAAGCTATTATAAAGAAAATACCAGCACCATCTGGTGATTCTAAAGCTCCTTTAAAATCATTAATATTTGATAGTAAGTTTGATAATTATAGAGGTGTTGTAATATCAGCACGTATATTTAGTGGAACATTAAATGTAGGGGATACTATAATTCTTGACAATTCAAAGAAAGAGTTTATTGTAACAGAACTTTTAGTTACAACTCCTAATGAAGAAAATGTGAAAACATTGTCTGCAGGAGAAGTTGGTCATATAGTTGCAAGTATTAAAGACATAAGTGCAGTAGAAGTAGGAGATACAATAACCTCCAAAGAGCATTATACAGATGAGCGCCTTCCAGGCTATAAACCAATGAAACCAATGGTATATTCTGGACTTTATCCAATTGATAATACTAAGTTTGATGCACTTCGTGATTTTCTTATGAAATTAAAACTAAATGATGCATCATTAACGTTTACACCAGAAACATCAAAGGCATTAGGATATGGATTTAGATGTGGCTTCTTAGGACTTCTTCATATGGATATAGTAAAAGAACGTATTAAAAGAGAAGCAGGAATAGATATTATTACAACAGCACCTTCCGTTATATATAAAGTTAATTTAACAAGTGGAGATGTGCTTAACATAAGCTCTCCATCTGATATGCCAGATCCTGGTAAAATAAAAAGTATTGAAGAACCATTTATAATTACAAATATATTTGTACCATCAGAGTATATTGGACCTATAATGGAACTTTGTCAAGGAAGAAGAGGAGAGTTTAAAACAATAGAATATATAAGTAAAACACGTGTTAATATTCACTATATTATGCCTCTTTCAGAAATTGTATATGACTTCTTTGATAAACTAAAAAGTGTAACTAAAGGATATGCATCATTTGACTATGAAGTAATAGGATATAGAGAGTCTAAACTTGTTAAACTTGATGTAATGTTAAATGGAGAAGTAGTTGATGCACTAAGTATCATAGTTCATAAAGATTTTGCATATGAAAGAGGTAAAAAAGTATGCGAAAACTTAAAAGAACATATTCCAAGACAACTATTTGAAATACCAATACAAGCATCTATTGGATCTAAAGTAATTGCAAGGTCAACTGTTAAAGCACTAAGAAAAGATGTACTTGCAAAGTGTTATGGAGGAGATATTACTCGTAAGAAGAAACTCCTAGAGAAACAGAAAGCTGGAAAAAAGAAGATGAAAAAAATAGGATCAGTTGAACTTCCACCTGATGCATTTATGAGTGTTTTGGAGGATAAAGGTGAGTAAGCAGGACTCTAAAATTCTTCTTGTTGTAAACAAGTTCTTAGACTATAATGGCTTGCTTTCTGATAATGAACTGTCAAGTCTTCTTTCTATTCCATCAACAAGTGTTGGAAGATACTTAACATCAAAAAGAACAAGAGAGTTAATAGGAGACGATAATTTTGCATTCATTAAAAAATGTAGAATAGATAATAAAAGAAAAGGAAATAGTAAAGGTGGAAAGCATGTCAAGAATTAAACACTTATATATTCATATTCCTTTCTGCTCTTCAATTTGTGCGTACTGTGCTTTTACAAAAGTTTATTATAATGAAGAATTAGCTTTAAAATATTTAGATTCATTAGAAGAAGAAATAAATAAAAAGTATAAAGGAGATACTCTTGATACTATATATATAGGAGGAGGTACTCCTTCATCTCTTTCTATTAATGCATTAAAGAAATTAAAAAATATAACTGATAAACTAAATAAAAGTAAAAATATAGAGTTTACATTTGAAGTAAATCCTGATGTAACAATTGATAAATTAAACATAATAAAAGATATGGGTGTAAATAGATTAAGTATTGGACTTGAAACTATTAATAATAAATTTTATAAAAGTATTAATAGATATAATGATGAGAATAAGTTTAAAGAACTAATAAAATATTCTAAAACATTATTTAATAATATTAATGTAGACTTAATGTATGGATTTAATAATGAAACATTATCTGATTTAAAAAAAGATTTAGACTATGTTATATCACTAAAAGTTAATCATATATCAATATATGCTTTAATGATAGAAGAACATACTAAACTTTATATAGAAAAATATAAAGAAGAATCTGATGATAAGCTAAATAAGATGTATTATTTTATAGATAATTATTTAAATAAAAATAATTACATTCATTATGAAACAAGTAATTTTGCTTTAAAAGGTTATGAGTCTATTCACAATAACTCATATTGGAAAAATGAAGAGTATTATGGATTTGGACTTTCAGCATCAGCCTATATTAATGACACAAGATATACAAATACAAGAAGCTTAGATAATTATTTTAATAAAAAATATATAACTCAGTATGAAAAATTATCAAAATATGATAAAATGGTTTACGAAATGATACTTGGATTAAGACTAAAAAATGGAGTTTCATTAAAAGAATTTAAAGATAAGTATCATAAAGATTTATTAGATGTATTTAAAATAGATGATTTAATAAATAACGGCTATTTACAAATAGAAAATGATAGGATATTTATCCCTATAAAATACTGGTTTGTAGAAAATAGTATATTAGAAAGGTTTGTTTAATATGGAAAAGTATGAATATTTTGAAAATGAAATTAACTATTTAAAAAATAATGATATAAAGAATGCTATGAAGTATATGCTGAACCAGCTTCCAGATTATTTCTTTCATGTTCCAGCATCATCAACAGGTAAATATCATCCTAAATATGCACTTGGTGATGGAGGACTTTTAAGACACACAAAAGCTGCATGCAGAATTGCATATGAGTTACTTTCAGATCCATCAATAGAAGATCATTATAGTGAAAGAGAAAAAGATTTAATGATTATGGCACTTTCTTTACATGATGGATTAAAGCTTGGAAATCCAGAAGAAAGATATACAAGATTTGATCACCCAATTCTTATGGCAAATTTTGTAATGGAAAATAAAGATAAATTGGGTCTAAAAGAAGGTGAGGCAGAATTCTTAAGAGATGTCATTAAAACACATATGGGACCTTGGACTAAAGATTATAATGGTAATGAAGTACTTGAAAAACCTAAAACAAAATTTCAAAACTTTGTACATATGTGTGATTACTTAGCAAGTAGAAAAAGCATACTACTTGAGTTTGATAGTAATAATAATGTTATATATTAGAGAGTGATTAAAATTAATCACTCTTTACTTTATTCATAAAAATGGTATAATATACATTACGTTAATTAAAGAGGGGTTATTATGAATAATGAACTTAAAAAAATAAAGAAATTATATGGTGAAGATATGATGCATTTTGTAAGAGAAAGATGCTCAACACTTTTAGAAACAGATGGACTTCTTTTAGAAACTCTTACCAAATTTTTTTATCCAAATAAATTTCTTTATAAAGATTTAAAATCAAATTATTTATTAAATAAATTTGTAGATTACATATATGAAAGTATTGAAGAAAAAGAAAGAATAAAGCAAGTTTCAAATGAGTCTCCATATAAACTTATGGAAGATGCTGGATATACTCTTTATAAATGTGAAAGTGAAGAAGACATTCAAAAATTTAAAAAATATTATAGTAAAGGTGAAGAACTTTGTACATTTAATGGTGGAAGACTTAATAGATGCATTGTCTATTTTGCAGTTAAAAAAGATGTTAAAAATATAAAAAGAGAAGATTTTACTGATCCTAAAAGAGAAGACCTTTATGGAACATCTGTAATTAGTATTCAAATAAATAGAAAAAATCACGTAGTATCAATAAAGAATAGATATAATCATACAGTTTATAATCCAGATGCTACTTTTTCTAATAATTTAGATAAAATAGTGCCAGGACTTACTGATTCATTTGAAAAAGAACTAGGATTTGAAATTAATAAAGATAATCAAAACGAAGATTTTGATATTCCATATTATGTTAAAGCATCAGATAACAGATTTTATAAATTTAATTATGAAATAAATGATATTTATTATTGTCCTGGAAATGTCATCATAAAAAATTTTAAACCAGTATTTTACGATAAATCAAGATATATAGTACTAGATTATATGATTCTTGATATGCAAAAAAAAGAGCTCATTAATACTGAGAAAGATGGATTACTTTCTAATATTGATATAAATAAAATTGAATTAAAAAAACATGATGTAAATAGAATTATATGTATAAATGATAATATTTTTATAGAAATAAATCCGTTAAATAAGATTATTAAGTATATAGACTATTATTCTGAAGAAATAGATAATGATTTTCTTTCACATAATGAAACACTTGAATGTGTATCAATTCCAAATGCAAAGAAAATAAAAAATAATTTTTTAAATGATAGTTGGACTTTAAAAATAATTGATTTGCCTAAAATAGAAAGTGTTGGTAACAATTTTATTTATGCAAACTATTATATAGAAAGTATTAATATGCCAAAATTAAAAGAAGTAGGTAATGATTTTCTTGATTCTTGGTATAAACTTAAAAAAATAGATTTTCCAAATTTAAGAACTGTTGGTAATGGTTTTTTATCACATAGTTCTAATATTGAAATTGTCGATTTACCTGAATTAGAAATTGCTGGTGATTCATTTTTATCAGGTGCTTCTAAAATTAAACAAATTACTTTGCCAAACTTAAGTGTAGCAGGTAATAATTTTCTTTATAATGACAAACCATTATTATCTCTTTCTCTGCCAAAGCTAAAAGAAATAGGTTATTCATTCCTTCATGAAAATGAAAATTTAAAAAAAATAAGTTTACCAAGCATAAAAAAAGTAGAATCTAGTTTTCTAGAATCTAATAGATTATTAAAAAAGATAAGCCTACCTAAAATAGAAGAAATTGGTAGTGACTTTTTAGATCATAATACAATACTTGAAAGTATCAATATGCCTAATGTGAGAAAAATAGGAAATGATTTTCTTTATTGGAATGATACTTTAAAGAATATTTCTTTGCCAAATCTTGAAGAAGTAGGCAATAATTTCCTTAATTCTGATATTTCTTTAAAAAGCATTAATTTACCTAAATTAAGAAAAGCAGAACAGAGCTTTTTAGAATACAATAGAGAATTAAGATTTGTTGACCTTCCTAATTTAGAAGTAGTTGGAATTAATTTTATAAGTCGTAATTATAAATTAAAAAAAGCATCTTTTCCTAGCTTAATAGAGATAGATGATAGTTTTTTAACATCTGCATTAGATAGTTGTGATATTGATGCTCCTAATCTTAAATATAGGTCAAAAGTATTGATAAAAAGATAGACATACTAGACAAAATAAGCAAAAAAACATGGTATATCGAAGACTCTAAGACTCATTAATTTTCATTCCACTTTTTGTATATTTATTTATTGAAATTAACACTCTAGTTTCATATTTCTTATTACTCTTTAGTTTCTATTTCAAAATAGAATGTTGATCCTTTATTTGTTGAATATACTCCATATTTAAATTTATGAAGTACTAATATACTTTTAACTATTGAAAGACCAAGACCTGTACCACTTTTAGATCTATTATGCTTCTTGCTATCTTTAAAATATCTATCCCAAATATACTTCATGTCTTCTTTCTTTATGCCTTTGCCACTATCTTTTACTTCATAAATTATTTTATCTTTTTCTTTTAATATATTAATGGTTACTTCTTTATTATCTCCTGTATAATTAATTGCATTATTAATTAGATTATTAATAACTTCTTCTATTCTTTCCTTATCAGCATTAATTAATACTTTATCTTTATAAGTATTAAATATAAATTTATATCCATCTTTTTCTTCATATATTTTATATTTTTTTAGTATATCATTTGTAAGACTAACTAAATCAAAATCTTCTTTATTAAGTGTATATATGTTAGACTCTAGTTTTGAAAGTTTTAATGTGTCTTTAACAAGAAGTGATAATCTATCAGCTTCATCTATAATTACATTCATATTTTCTTTTAATTTATTAGGCTTATTATAATTTAAGTCTCTTGCCATTTCAGCATATGCTCTAATCATTGTAAGAGGGGTTTTAAGATCATGTGATACATTTGCTATTAAGTCGTGTCTTAATGTATCAGTTTTCTTAAGCTCAAGCTCTGCATTATTAAGTGTTTTGGAAAGTTCATTTAATTCTTCTATTTCTCCATCTTCTTTAAATTTAACATTAAATGTTCCAAACTCTTTAACTTGACTACTTATCTCTTCAATTGGTTCAGATATTTGCTTTGATATTATATATCCAATAATAAGTGAAAGTAATAATACAACTATTGTTACAATTATAAGCTCTCTTTTTAGTATACCTGTTGTTGAATCCATTGGATCTATTGATGTACTTATAAATGCATAATTATTATTAGAAAGTTTTTTCATATAAATTAATGTATCATTTTTAAATATAGGATTTGTAAATTCTACTGTATCTTCATTTTTATTGCTACTTATAAATAGATACTTATAATTATAATCATTATTAGCATCCATAAAGCATCCTCTTGTCATAAAAGAAGATGCATTGATAAGTTTTCCATATTCATCAGTTATTTCAACACATACTTCTTTATTATATGAAATATTATCTAAATCAAAATTATCGTTTTTATTTATTTCACGAGCTATTTCTTTAAGTTCTCTTTTTTTAACACTTTTATAATAACTTTTTAAAAATACAACTTGAAAGAACCATAAGAATGCAAGTATTAATGCACAAAATATAATTAAATACTTAAATACTCTAGTTACTAGACTTTTCTTTTTAATCTTCATCATTAAATTTATACCCCAATCCTCTAACTGTTTCAATTAGATTTCTGTATTTACCTAAGCTATTTCTAAGCATTTTTATATGAGTGTCTACAGTTCTATCATCTCCAAAAAAATCATATCCCCAAATAGTTGAAAGAAGCATTTCACGAGAAACTGCATTGCCTTTATTCTTTATTAAGTATTCAAGTATTTCAAATTCTTTTGGTGTAACATCTATTTTTTTACCATCTATTTTAATAACTCTAGATTTAAATCCTACTTCAAGTGTTTCATATTTATAAGTATTTCCTGTATCAATATGTCTATTAGTAACTGCTTTAATTCTTGCTATCAGCTCTTTAGGAGAAAAAGGTTTTGTAACATAGTCATCTATTCCAAGACTAAAACCTTCAAGCTTGTCATACTCCTCAGACCTAGCAGAAAGAACAATAGTAGGGATTCTTTTTTGGGGACTAAGCCTCTTAAGCATAGTAAATCCATCCATAATAGGCATCATTACATCAAGTATTAAAATATCATATAAATTTTCATTTAATTTTTTCAAAGCTTCCGTTCCATTTAAAGCATAATCAGTATTATATCCTTCATTTTTGCAGTATTCATTAATTACATCAATTATTCCTTTTTCATCATCGACAATTAATACTTTCATTTCAATCGCCTATACCTATTTTATCATACTATTATGTAATTTTTGTGAAAAAATATTCTTTTTAAAAAATAAATATCAAGTATAAATGTAATTATTATATTAATATTTAATGAGTATATATAAGAATTAATTCCAAGAGATGTAAATGATAGTATAACAAGAGAAAAGCTTCTTACAAATGATGATGTGACTGACATATAAAGATTTATCTTAGACTTTTCGAGTGCATCAAACAAGATAGAAAATACTCCTTCAATATAAAGAAGAATAAATGTAAATGGAAACTTCTTTATAAAACTAGGCCCCTTTACTTTAAATATTAAGTAAACAATTTTTGTATCAAATTTCTTTAACGCAAATAAATAAATACATGAAAATACTATAATAAATATTAATACCTTCTTTAAAATAGTTATTATATCTTTTTTATTATTACATTTAGAAATAGATGTTATTAAAAGTGATGATAAAGATGTAATTATAAATGTAGGAGCAAGTAAGAGTGGGGTATTATAATTAATCATATAAAGATACTTATTTAACACTTCTTTAGAATAAAGATTAGTTATTAAAATAGGCTCTAAGAACATAATAAAAGAGTTAATTATTTCTTTTAAAGTGTAAGATACAACTATTCTTTTATCATCTTTTATTATTTCTTTATTAAACATCATTTTATCCTTATTTATAAAGTGTATTAAAAAAAGTGTTGTGATAGATTCATAAACAATATTTAATAAAAATATAAATGTAATACTTAAAGAAATATTAATATTATTAAAGTATTTAAATAAGAAAATAGTTGCTAATAATTTAATTAAATATTCAAGCATTGATGATACTTGTACAAGCATATATCTAGATTTGCCATTTAAAAAGCTTCTAATATTTTGAGATACTAATGTAATAGGAAGTATTAAAATAAGTGATTTAAATGCAAGTAATAAATTTTTATTTTTTAAAACATTAAAAATATATGGTTTAGCAATAATTAAAACTATAATACTTAATAAAAGAGTAATTAAAAAAGATAAAACAATATTTGTAAATAATATATCTTTTTCTTTATATTTAGATTTAGATACTAATATTTGAGTGGCAAGAGGTGTTCCAAAAAGAGATAAAGTTATTAATATATTGAATGTTGGAAAAAGAAGAGATACTAGACTTATTAATTTAAAATCTAATACTCTTGTTTCAAATATCTTTATAATAAGAGCAAGTATTTTACTTATAAAAGATGTAATAACAAGTATTAAACTATATTTTAAAAATTTATTTTTTACCATATAAAAATATATGAGAAAAATATCAAAAAATACATTAAAATGGTTTGATGCTACAGAGTTAAAAACATTAGTATACAAAAAATAACATAATTTTACATATTTTTTTATAGCCTTTATTTATAAGGGTTTAAGAGATAATTTTATATTTTATAAAAAATTTATTCTTAACAACTAAATATATTTATGATAAAATTATTTTAATAAGATTTGTAGAAGAGGTGTTATAATGATTAAACTTGTTGATTTCTTAGTAAGTAGAGAAGCTGTTATGGCATATATTGTCGCAGGAGCAGCATTTATTATATATCTAGTTGTAAGTAAAATAAGGAAACTAGGTCATGAAAGACTAATGAAGAGAAATACAGAAGAGTTAAATAACTTAGTAGTAGATGTAAATGAAGCATTAGAAAAAGAAGAAAAAGAAAAAAATGCTACTAATACACCTAAAGAAGAAGTATTTGAAATAAAAGTACCTTTTGATAGTATTCATGTAGAAGATATAGCACCTAAAAATATTCCTGAAAAAGAGGATACTATTGAAGTACTTGATGTAGATTTTGATGATACACCATCTAAAGTAGAAGAGGTAAAAGAAGAAAAAGTAAGCATTAATAAAGAAGCTAAAGAAAAACTTAATAAGAGACTTGATGAAATAATTAATAAAGATGAAGAAATAACTTATGCTAAGAGTGTAGCACCAGCTAAAGAAGAAGCAAAGAAAGAGTTACAAGACACAATTACAAAACTAGAAGAAGAAAAAGAAGAATCTAAGATAGAAAATATAGAATTAACAGATTTTGAAAAGATGCAAGAAGATACAGCAATTATTAGTTTAGATGAACTTGAAAAGAAAGCTAAAGAAGTATATGACAAAAATGATATATATGAAGCATCTTATCAAGATGAAGGAAATGAGCCTATTACAATAGAAGAGTTTGAAGCTAGAAGAAATGGTAATAAAGAAGAAGAAAAAATTGAAATAAAAGAAGAAGAAATAAATGCAAATATTAAACCAGTATCAGAAAGAAAAGAAATAAGTAAAGAAAGAAAATTTAAATCAAGTCCAGTTATTAGTCCAGTATATGGAATATTAAAGAAAGAACCAAATGTAAATGAACTAGAACTTGAAAATACTGCTAATTATGAAAAGCTTGATGAAGAAATAAGAAAAACAAATGAATTTATGGGGGCATTAAAAGAATTACAAAGGAAGCTATAAAGCTTCTTTTTTGTATAATAGAAAAGTTAAAAAATAAAAAAAATAGCCTTAAGCTATTTTATATCATCTAAATCATTTTGATGTTTATGTATTACATTAATTATATCTTTAGCAATACTTTGTTCTCTCTTATTTAAATCTTTATACATTTTATTAACATTATCATTTAAAGATTCAATTTCTTCTAAAGTCATATGAGTTAAATCCTGTCCAATTAAATATTCAACTGGAACATTAAGAGCTCTTGATGCTTCTAATGCATTATCAACATTTGCAGTTATTTCATTCATTTCCCATTTAGATATTGTAGATCTGTCAACATTGAGTTTATCTGCAAGTGTCTGCTGACTAATACCTTTTAGACCTCTAATATATTTAACATTCTTATTGAAGAAATAACTTGAATGTGCCAAGACTCTCGACCTCTTTTCTAATGATATTTTAGCATACAATAAATGAGAAAAGCAAAAAAAATCACTATAAAATTTAACTTTTATTGTTGACTAGTGAATCTATTCACTATATAATTAAGTTAGATATAGTAGGAGGAGCAAGAATGTATATAGATGGTAAACTCATTGGAAACAAGCTTAAATCATTAAGAATAAAAAATTGTCTAAGTATAGATGATGTTTCTAAGAAAACGGGATTAACGAAAATGAGAATACTAAGATATGAAAATGATAGTTCTAATTTAGGATTAGAAACACTAGAAAAACTCCTTATATTATATGGTGAAAATATCTTTTCTTTTTTTGATAATATTAGGGAATATAATCACATTTAAATGTAAAGTACTTTACACTTATGTATATTAACAAAATAAATGATAATAATATTTTAGATAGGAGTCAAATTATGAAAGAGAATAATAATAAAAAATTTAAATTAACAACTTTATCATTAATACTTGTAATAGCATTAGTTATAGGCATAACTTATGCTGCTTTTAATTTTACAGGAATAGGTAATTTAGTAAACTCAATTTCAACAGAAACTGTAACAATGGTGTATACAGAAGGCACAAATAAAATAAGCCTAGAAAATGCATTACCAACAGAAGATGAAACTGGAATGAAGTTA
>ONQM01000039.1 GCA_900319955.1 uncultured Eubacteriales bacterium
AATGCCAGCATCTAATCCAACATATTATGCACATTGGAATATAAATACTTATTATATTACTGTAGCTGCTGGCACAGGAACAAGTGTATCTGGTGGTGGCACTTGTACTTATGGTCAAACTGTTAACTTTAGTGGATCAGCAAATACAAATTATACATGGAATGGATGGTCTGATGGAAATAGTGCATATTCAAGAACAACAACTTGTGATGGTAATAAGACATTTACAACAAATGCTGCAACATACAATCCACCAACCTATACAACGACAAGAACCGGATCAAATGGATGGGTTGGAACATATACATGCAAAAATGGAACTGGAACTATAACTTCTTGCTCCCAGAATGGTTACTCGTGCTGCACCACTAGAGGCTGTACTGGCGACACGGACTACAGCAACTACAACTACCGCTGTGTCTACTACGGCTGTAGCGACGACTACAGCCACGGCGCCAGCGGTGGTGGATTGCCTTCTAGTATTTCTTGCTAGTGTTTTGTAGGTCTGTCGCAAGTTTCACTTGTGCAGAAAAGTAGAAATAATGAAGATTGTTTGGGAGAGCTCTAATTGAATATAAAAATGGAGAATGTGCACTTAACACTGTAAAAGGCCGAGCAAACCCTTGCGAGGCCGGCATCTTGTTCAATCCCACAAGATTTTTTGGAGGCATAATCCTCCGAGAGAATATTTTGAAAAAAGAAGTAAAGTATTTTCTCGGAGGATTATGCCGATTATCAATTCAAATTTTTGGAATTTCGTCACGGATCTATCCTCTCTACTTATAATTAATGGATGATCTATGGTGATGATTGGCATAGTCCTCTGTGAGCATTTATATTTTTTATGAATGTTCACAGAGGATTATACCGGACAAGACTTACAAAAATAAAAATTTGTAATTTTAGTTGTTGACTTGTATGATGCTTCTATGTGTTTCTTGCTCCCATAATGGTAACTCGTGCAACAACACTAGTGGCTGTACTGGCAACACGAACAACAACTACAACTGTAACAACAACGACAACAACAACGGTGGTGGATTGTCTTCTAGTATTTCTTGCTAGTTTTTTGTAGGTCTGTCGCATTTTCCTTATGTGTTATATGATGTAAAAGCATAATGCTGAATTTATAATTTAGATTATGGTGAAATTCAGCATGTTTCATTGTTGTTGAGTGAAACAGGTGTAATTCTTTGGAGTAATCCTAAAAAAGGTGAGTGTAGGCTATGTTAGCTCAGGAGTCTTAAGTGATTAGTTGATATAGCAATTTGCTCACATTAGTTTTGGTATAATTCTAGCAGAGCATATTTTGTAGTAATGTAGTATTAAAGCATGCTCTGCTAGGATTATACCGGACAAGATTTGCAAAAAAATTGTAAACTAGTTATGTTTGGTGTGTGTTCCGTTTAATTGTTTCTCATCATTGTCTTGCTCCCATAATGGTACATATTGTACTAACGGTACTGGAGGCTGTACTGGCAACACGAACAACAACAACTACAACTGTACCAGCAACAACGACAACAACAACGGTGGTGGATTGTCTTCTAGTATTTCTTGCTAGTGTTTTGTAGGTCTGTCGCATTTTCCTTGATGTAGTGATGCATTAAGTGCTAGATTTATAATTTAGTGTTATGGTGAAATCTAGGAAACAGGTATAATTCTTTGGATGAAAAATCCTAAAAAATCTGAGTGTAGGCTATATTAGCTCGGGAGTCTTAAGTGATTAGTTAGTATAGCAATTTACTCATTTGGAGAGGTTTATGAAGAATGAAAATGAGGGTGTCTATTATAAGACAGAGTTCGTAATAAGAGAAAAGGTTCTTGATCTTGATTGCTACATTAGAGCGCATATTGTTAATGCAATTCCTGCGGTTAATAGAGATATAAGAATACATATACTTGATGAATTATATAATATTGTTAAGAATTTACATTATGCTATATATACTAAAGGCAATGTGAGAATTAAGTATCTAACTGATGTTATTGTTAACATATCTTTACTTGATTATTTATTTACAATTGTTAGTAAATATAAGAATATTAATGAACTAAAATTAAGAGAAGCCATTAAAAAACTTCTTGATGTTAGAAATATGATTAAGAAATGGAAAACAACTGAGGAAGCTAAAAAGAATGAAAAAAAATAATATTTACTATGCTCCAATAACTATTGAAAATATTAGGAAAATTTGGAATATAGTAAAAAGAACTTGTAAGAATAAAAGAGCTGTTAATGAGTTTGCTCTTAATGAAAATACTAATATTATGAACATTTATAATGTTTTAATGAATAATTCTTATAAGGCAGGAAGATTTATTTTATTTATAATTTTTCAACCTAAACCTAGACTTGTTATGTCTCAAAGCATTTTTGATAAGATTGTTAATCATTTTGTTGCTAACTATTATTTGAATCCTTATTTGTCTCCAAAATTAATAGAACAAAATGTTGCAACTAGAAAAGGTAAAGGAACTAGCTATGCTTTAAAGTATGTTAAAGATAGTTTAAATACTTTAATTATGCAAAACAAAGATAAACCTATTTATTCATTAAAACTTGATATTCGTAAATATTTTTATAATATAGATCATGATATTTTACTTTCTAAGTTAAGGAAAGATATAAAGGATAAAAATGTTATAAGAATTATAGAAGCTATTTTAGTGGAGACTAATAAACCTTATGTTAATGAATTTGTTGATATTTATAATAATAAATTTAAACTTGATATTCCATATTATAGAAATAATGTTGGACTTTCTATAGGTGCTCAATCTAGTCAATTTTTAGCAATATATTATTTAAGTGATTTGGATCACTATTTAAAAGAAGTTATGAAATGTAAATATTATATAAGATATCAAGATGATATTGTAATTTTTGATACAGATAAGGAAAAATTAAAGTATGTTTGGAAGAAAACAAAAGAATTTTTGAAAAGAGATAAACTTGAACTAAATCAGAAGAGTAATATCTTTAATATGAAAAATGGTATTAATTTTTTAGGTTATAATTATAAGGTTATTAATGGCAAACTTAAAATTAATTATTATAAAAAAACTTATAAGAAGATTACTCATAAGTTAAATTATTTTAAAAATCATGATATTGATTATTATTATAAATCTTATGCTAGTTACTATGGTTATTTTGAATATATAAATAAGAATGTAGAAAGGAATTTTGTTATGAGTGTTGAAGAAAGGTATAAAGAATTAAAAGAAAAGTTTCCTAATTATTTAGTTTTTGTTAAAGATAAAGGCTTTTATATTACATATAAAGATGATGCAGTTATTACTTGGGATTTATTAAGATACAAGTATAAAGATAATGATAGTGTATCATTTGGGTCAGGAGCTTATAATAATGTAATTAAAGAACTAGAAAAGTCTGGACTTAATTATGTTATATATGATGAATAAGAAAATGTTGTAACAAATGATAGTAGTAACAAAATATATAATCTAATGAAGCAGGTATCTGCTATTAATTATGAAAAATATAAAGATGAGATGGATATTAGAAATAAGATAGAAAGAATTTTAAAATCAGATAAAGCTAATACAGAAGATCTACGCAAATATCTAAATAAGAAAGTAGAAGAATTAGATAAACTTAGCAAGCAGGAGTAAAGTATGAAGAAGATAGAGATTAATTATAATAATTTAAAATTTGATAATAAAAATATTATTGTTATTATTAAGAATGGAATATTTTATTACACATACGATGATGATGCAATAATACTTTGGAATTTATTTGATTATAAGATAAGAGAGGATAATGAATTAGGTTTCGGTAGTAATTCTTATAGTAAAGTTTTAGATACTCTAAAGAGTAAGAATTTAAGTTTTATTGTTTATGATAGTTCATCTAATAAATTAGATGAATATCAAAATGACAATAATCTTTATAATACTTATTTAAGAATATCTAAAAGTAAATATAATGATAGTAAATTAAGTAATAATTTAGTTAATAAGATTAATTTACTATTAGAAGATAATAAAGATAATTATAATGTTATTAATGACTTTTTAGACTCATTATTGAGATAAAAGTTTTTTTATGCAAAAAAAAGGAAGCTGCATCCCCCTGAGGAGCAGCTTCTTAAAAAAGAATAAAAAGGGGTTGGCTAGTGTGATACTAGCGACCAATTCATATTAATTTGCATTAACCGAATTGGTGATTTATATCTTAATCATTTTAGGTCAAAAAGTCAACCTTTTTTTTAAATTTTTTAAACTTTTTCACTCTTTATTGAAAAAAATATAATATTTAGTATAATGTTTATATAAGATAGTCGTGATAAATATGAAAAAGAAGTTAAAATTAAAAAATTCAGTTATTACTATATTAGTTGTAATATTATTCCTTTTTATTAGTTTTATTTTATTTAGTGCAGCTTATTTTATATATAAAAACAATAGAGAAGTGTCATATTATAATGGTGATAAAAATTATTCTTATATTGAAGTATCTTCTATAAGTAATCCTATAGCAGAGTCTAAAGGTGGTAAGTTTTATTTTGTAACTGATAAGGATAATAAAATATATGTTGCTTTTATAAGTGATAAGAAAATAAAAAAAATAAAGAATAAGACTAGAATATATGGATATCCTACAGTAATTGATGATGATTTAAGAAATATAATTATTAAAGATATTAATAAGAATTTAAGCTATGATAAAAGACTTGATATTAATGATAAAAATTATAAAGATTATGTAACTGGGTACTTTTTAGATAGTACTGTTAATGCTAAATATAAATTTAATTATATTGTATTTATTCTTTTAATTTTATTTTATACTTTTATTATTTTATGTACATTTTACTTACATGGGAAAAAAGTAAGAAAATATTGATTTAACATCAAAGTTATACTATAATCTAAATATAAATTCATTTCTAAAAAGTGTGGGAATCCACATTTTTTAGAAATGAATAATGGAGGATACATGAAAAGAATTGAAAGAAAAATATATAATGGACTAATAAAAATTATAACTGGATTAAGAAGAGTTGGTAAATCGTATCTTCTGGATCCCATTTTTAAAGACTATTTACTAAGCAGTGGTATTAAAGAAGATCACATTATTAAAATGGAATTAGATAAAAGACAGAATAAAAAGTATTTAGATCCTGATGCTTTAGATGAATATATTAGATCTTTAATAAAGGATGATGATATGTATTACATATTATTAGATGAAATTCAATTAGTTGATGATTTTGAATCAGTTTTAAATGGTTTCCTTTATGAAAAAAATCTTGATATTTATGTAACAGGAAGTAATTCAAAATTTCTCTCAACTGATGTTAAAACAGAATTTAGAGGTAGAGGAGATGAAATTCGTGTTTATCCTTTATCTTTTGCAGAATATTATTCATACGTTCAAGGTGATAAGAGAGATGCATTTAGAGATTACATAATGTATGGCGGTATGCCTTATACATTAAATCTTAATAGTCACGAACAAAAAAGTTTATATTTAAATTCACTATTCGTAAATACATATGTAAAAGATATTATTGAAAGATATAATATACAAAGAACAGAACTTTTAAATGGTATTCTTGACTTTTTAGCAAGTTTTATCGGATCACTTACAAATCCAACAAATATTTCCAATGAATTTTATAGGGCTGGTTATGCTACAGTAAATAACAAAACAATAGACACTTATATACAATACTTAAATGAAGCTTTCTTAATTGAAACAGCATCAAGATATGATATAAAAGGCAAAAAAATGATTTCTACGCCAAAAAAATATTATTATACAGATATTGGATTAAGAAATGCTAGATTAAACTTTAGGGAACAAGATGAGGATCATCTAATGGAAAATATAATATATAATGAACTGTTATATAGAGGTTATAATGTAGATGTTGGTGTTGTTGAACTTTATGAAGATGGAAAGAATGGAAAAACAACTAGAAAAAATTTAGAAATAGATTTTATTGCAAACTTAGGAAGAAAAAAATATTATATTCAATCAGCTTTTATGATTTCTAATAATGATAAAATGAATCAAGAAATAAAATCACTTAAAAATGTAGATGATAGTTTCAAAAAAATAGTTATTGTTGGAAATGACACTAATACATGGCAAAATGAAGATGGAATAGTTTTTATGAATATAATTGATTTCCTTTTAGATAAGGATAGTTTAGATAAATAATACTTATTTAACACAAAGTTATATTATAATTTAGTCATTTCCTAAAAGTGTGGAATTCCACAATTTTTGGGAATGACTAATAGAAGTGTTAATGATAAAATAATAAATGGAAAAAGACTAAAAAATAGTTCTTTTTTTTCTTGCTTTTTTCTCTAAATATTATATAATAAAAACTAGTATTTTATTTGGGGAGTGATATAGTTTTATTTCCAAATACAGAGATTAGATTTGAAATAGATTCCTCATTTGATAAGCATTTCTTTAATCTTGTTAATGATAGTACGTTAAAAGAATGTATTGTAATTAATAGTCTTGATAAAACAAGTTTTCCTGATGTTACTATGCTTCCTAATATTGCTGTTCTTGCTAAACTTACATTTTATATGGATATGCCTAATGGTAAATGTAAAGTAACACTACTAGGTGAAGAAAGAGTTAATGCATTTGATTTTCAAATGTTAGATGGTGAAAATATTTATACATGTAAGTATACAAATATGAATGAAGTTATTGAAAGAGATAATAATTTAAAAAATTTAATTATTAAAAGTTTAAGAAAATATATAAATGCACTTCCTTATGTATCTAATAGTGTTTTAAGTAAAATTGATTTAATAGATAATTTAAATGATTTAACAGACTCAATTGTTAGTTTTTTACCTTTCGATAATGATAAGAAAATATCTTATGTATATGAAAATGATTCTATTAAGAGATCTAAGATGCTTCTTAAAGATATGTCACTTGACCTTAAGTATGCAAGGTTAGAGGAAAAGATTGATAAAGAGGTTAAAGAAAGTCTTGATAAAAATCAGAGAGATTATTATTTAAGAGAAAAGATTAAGACTATACGAAAAGAGCTTGGTGATGATTCTGATGATTCTACTGATAAGTTAAAAAATTCTGTTAAAAAATTGAAAGCTCCTAAGAATATAAAAGAAAGAGCAAGTTATGAATTAAAAAGATATATAGGCTCTAATATTAATTCACCTGATTCTTCTGTAATTAGAGATTATCTTGATTGGCTTCTTAATATTCCTTGGAATAAGTATACTAAGGATAATAATGATTTTGAAGATGTTTCAAGAATTCTTAATGAGAGTCATTATGGTCTTACTAATGTAAAAGAAAGAATCTTAGAATATTTAGCGGTTAAACAAAATACTAATAGTTTAAAAAGTCCAATAATATGTTTAGTGGGTCCACCTGGCGTTGGTAAAACAACTCTTGCGATGCAAGTTGGGGAAGCTTTAAACAGAAAAGTAACAAAGATAAGTTTAGGCGGTGTTTCAGATGAAGCTGAAATAGTTGGACATAGAAGAACTTATATTGCATCATCTCCTGGTAGAATTATTGAAGGATTAAGAAAAGCAGGATCTATGAATCCAGTATTTATAATTGATGAAATTGATAAGATGACTCGTGATATTAAAGGTGATCCTGCAAGTAGTTTACTTGAAGTTTTAGATCCTAATCAAAATAGTCATTTTATGGATCATTATATTGGAGAAGAAGTTGATTTATCTAAAGTTATGTTTATTGCAACTGCAAATTATATAGATAAAATTCCTTATGAACTTCTAGATAGGCTAGAAATTATTGAAATACCTAGTTATACTGAGTATGAAAAAAAGGATATTGCTAAAAATTATATAATACCAAAGGTACTATCTTCTGTTAATTTAACAATTGTTAATGCATCTTTTACTGATGAAGCAATACTTGAAATCATTAGATATTACACTAAAGAAGCAGGAGTTAGAGAACTTGAACGTAAGATAGAAGAAATACTTAGAAAGATTGTTAAAATGATACTAATTGATAAATCAAAAGTATCTTATAAAATTGATACTGAAATGGTAAAAAAACTTTTAGGTAATCACAAATATGCTTATAATAAAAGAGAAAAAAATAAAACACCTGGTATTGTAAATGGTATGGCATATACAGAGTTTGGTGGAGATATACTTCCAATTGAAGCTAACTACTTTAAGGGTAGTGGAAAACTTATTTTAACTGGTAATTTAGGTGATGTTATGAAAGAGTCTTGTGAGCTTGCCCTTTCATATATAAAAGCAAATAGTACGAAGTATAAAATAAATACTGATTTTTCTAAGATTGATATTCATCTGCATGCACCAGAAGGAGCAGTTCCAAAAGATGGACCTTCTGCAGGATCTGCAATTTTTACATCACTTATTAGTTTATTTAAAGGTGTTCCTGTTCCAAATGATGTTGCACTTACTGGTGAAATTACTTTAACTGGATCTATCATTCCAATAGGAGGACTTCGAGAAAAAATAATTGGAGCTTTAAGAAATGGTATAAAAAAAGTATATGTTCCAAAAGAAAATAAGCCTGATATAGAAGAACTTTCTAAAAAGCTTACAAAAGGATTAAAGATAGAGTATGTATCTTCTTGTGATAAATTATATGAAAAAATATTTAAAGACTGATTATATGAATGAAGAAACTTATAAGACAATTAAATTATATGAAATAATATTTAGATATTATTTAAGAGAATATGATCAAGAAACTCTTAATAGAATGTTTAATAAAGATTATGAATATTATGAAAAATTAATGGTTATTTTTTCATCACTTACAACTTTTGATCCATCTTATTTTTTAATTAATCCTAAGGGAGAAGAAAAAATAAATTATATTATATCTACTAGAAAGCCTAAAGCAGATTTAGAATCTACTATTGATATTATCAATTTTAATTTTAACAATATTGAAAGTTTATTTGATTCTTCTAAAAAAGTAATTATAAAGAAATATGCTAAAACTGAATTAAATGCTAGATTTATAGATCCTTTTTATACTCATAAACTTTTAAAAGAAAAAAGTATTAATACAATTTCTAAATATATATTAGAACTTCAAGGATTTGACTATGAGTATTCTAAAGTTTTAGAAGAAGACAAATATTATTTAATAAGAAAGCCAGTACTTAGAAGATTTATTTCATCAACTAATTATATGCTTACATATTTTCCATATGTTTATGATGATGAACGCCTTATGAAAGTAAGAAAAACCTTAGAACAGTTTGATGATAATTATTTTGCAAGAAGAACAATTAATAATGTAGATAGACATTTATATGTAAAGAGGTAGTTTATGGATGAAATTAGTTTAAAAATAGATAAAGAGAAAAGCTTAACATTTACAAAGTTTATCTTATATGATGATTTATTTGAAAAAGAAAAAGATTCTTTAAATAATAGTTTCTTCTCTTATATGGAGCTTCTTGGAAATATTAGAGAATTACTTTTAAATGATAAAAATTATTTTGAAATGAATGATAAAGCTAGAAGTAGAGTCTTAGAACTCATAAATATGAAGAGATATGATAGTAAATATAAAGAATTGGTACCATATTTTAATGAGTTTATTATTGAATTAAATTCCATTAATGATACATCTAATTATGAAATCTCTAATTATATAATGAGTGAATTAAACATTAGATTTTCTGGACTTACTAAGAAGTATGTTCCATATAAATTAAAAAAAAATAAACTAAATTTTTTAAAGATTAGTTTATTGGAACTTGAAGATTTTGATTATCAGTATTTAAATTTAATTGATATTAATGGTTATGATTCTATTAATAAGAATAATATAAATGAATTTGTATCAAGCACTAATTATTTTTTAAATAGGGTACCAGAACTATTTATTATAGATAATAATAGACCATTAAATGGTGTTACTGAAGTACTTGAAAAATATAAAAAAGATCCTCTTGTAAGGAGAACCTATGATAAAGTTAAAAAAAAGAAATAGCATAAAACTATTTCTTTATTATTTTTTCAAAATCTTTTACATCTCTATTAAACATTATCATCTCTACTATATTTATTATAGAGTATATAATAAGCATTAATCCTATAAATGAAACTATTGATATAGATGCAATTTCAGGATTTACTAAAACAATTATACCAAGTATTATTTCAAGTATAGAGAGTACTAAAAGTAGTACATAATCTGATTCTTTAACATCTTTTAGACTTAAAGCAAGTTTTATACTATTGCAACTTTTAACAATAATCCAAACACCAACAATTAATGTTATAACACTTTGCATTACTTCTGGTCTTGCAAGAAACATAAATCCAAATATAATTGAAAGTATTCCAGGAAGTAGTCCATCTACTGGTATTAAAACAAATCTTGATGTAACATCTAGGTATATTAGATGAAAACCTTCAATTATTAGGTATATACCTGCAACTATTGCAAATGATGCTAAACTAATATTTGGATAAATAATTAGTATTAAACCTAAAAGTATTAAAAGAATAGACATTATTATAGAAGATGTTGTGATTTTCCTAAATAATTCCTTCATATTTCTCCTTTCTATTTTAATTGTACCATAATTATAAAAAATATTATATAATAGATTTTATGAAGAAATATATTTTTATTAAAAATAGTAATGATTTAAATAAATTTTATAAGAAATTATTTTTCTATAGGAGTTTTTTTTGCTTATTTCTAAAATTTGATACTAATTATGCTGAAATAAAACCTATTATTAATGCACTTAATATAAAGAATAAATATAAAAGAATAGAGTATATCTATAATTTTAGTGTTAATTATTTAGATAATTATTATAATAATTTAAAACCTAATATATGTGAATTTAATTGTAATAAATGTATTGTTCAAAGAATTAATAATTTAAAATATAATAATGGATGCTGCAGAATGTGTATTTATAAGAGTAATAGAGGATGCAAAACTTCTAATCTTACATGTAAGCTTTTCTACTGCTCTCGTATTCGTGATAAATATAAAACTTATGACTATAATAATTTTAAAATAATTAAGTGTTTAGATTTAAGAAGACAATTTATTTTAAAAGAAGATTACTTTACAAGTAGGGAAGATGCTATACTTGATTTAAAGATTGGACTTTTATTTATAATAACTATTAAGATAGTTATTAGAGATTTATTAAATTTAGCTAGACTCAATAATAAAAATAGAGTATAATAAGTCATTAGCGGAGGGGATTATATGCATACTGATAAGTTCGGTTTTTACGTTAATTATAATGATTTAACTAACATGATGGATTATGAAAGATTTGAGATTAATGTTACTAATGCTGATTTTAGAAAAGTAATGATTAATGATAAAGATTTTGAGAATATAAAAAATGTTAGAAAGAGTTTTAGTAGATTTTTAAATGGAACAAATAGAAATATTGGACTTGAAAATATAATTAATACATTAACACCAATTGTTTTTGGATGTATTAATAAGAAATGGACATTTAGATTTTCACCTGTTATGTATCTTAATAATTTTTTAATTATTTTAGGTGATGATGCTAATTATTCTTTTGTAGAGCTTGAAAATGATAAAGAAAGAGGCGATTATAAAGATTATTTTTTAAAGAGAGTTAATTATCTTACAAGTAATTTAGATAGTATGCCTTATGAATTAAGAGATTTTTATAATAAGAATGGAATAGATGATAAATCACTTCTATCACTTGCAAAGAATACTGTAAATAAACTAGATTATATATTAGATTTAGAAAAAGAAGATTTAGGTGAATATTTTGAAGGAAAAGTAGAGACTAAAGACTTAATGCAAATACTTACTATTAGATCCTTAGACAATCTTGAAAAGACACAAAATAGTTTGTATTCTATAATGCCTTATTTATATTATGAGACTGTTTCAAAAGATGGAAATGTTGCTTTTCCACATTCCTTAATTGTTGACGGTTCTTACTATGATTATAATTATAGTACTATAAATAATAGAATTGAAGCTTATTTAAATAGGAATGATCCTTTGTTTAAAACTGGTATAGATAGATATAAGGGTATTTATCATTTAAATTTTGAGATTGCAAGAAGCGGTGAAAGTGATGTAGTAAGAGAAGAAATACTAAAGTCTTATGTTCATCATGGAGCAGATCCTAGACTTGTTGAACAATATAAAAAGAAACTTGAATTCTTTAAGAATTATGATCGTAAAATGGAACTCGTTGGACTTGATACACTTTCTGGATACTATGGTTATGTTTTAAGAAATGATTTTGTAGTTTTTGATAAGGTTGCTGCTAAAAATCCTGAAAGATGTAAGCATCCAATATATGGTAATGCAATTTATAGAATGCCTGCAGATATGCTTGGAGTTGTTGGTGCGACTAAAGGTGAAATAATGGATTTTATTCATGATAATCCAAAGTCACATGTTAAAAGAATTTCACATGATAAAGATAATAGATATATGAAAAAACTTGAAGAACTTCAATTATATCCTAATGTGTCTTCAAAAACAGCAGAAGAGGTTATGGACGAATATAAAGTTAAAAAGTTAGTTAAATAGGAGAAATAATGGAAGATAAAGTAAGAACAGAAATATTAAAAATCGTTGGTTATAATGATTATTTAAAAGGAAAAAAGCTTAATACAGATTGTATTTTAAGAGCTAATTATGAAGAAGATGAGAAAAAATTTGTTTTCTTAGTTAGAAGTGAAGAAAATATAAGAACATATATTGTTTATATTTATATGGATAGTGCTAATATTATTAATCATGCACACTGTACCTGCTCTAGATATAGTCAAATGGGATATTGTAAACATATAGCAGCATGTCTTATAAATTATGCACCAACTATTTTTCCAAATTTAACTAATAGTAATTTATCTTTAGATCAGATTAAAAGAAAAAATGATTTAAATCTTTTAAAAAATATAGAGTCTTATTATGATGAAGATGATAATGTTGGAATAAAAAAACATGTTAATTTAGAGATTACTTATGATTTTATAACTCATACATATGGCAGTGGTTTTTATATATCTTGGAGAGCTAAAATAGGACTTGATAAATTATATTCATTAAACAGTAAAATATCGGGATTTTATTATGCTATGCTTTCAGATGATATTTATACATTTACTAAGAAATTTACATATGATCCTAAGACAATGTATTTAGATGAAAGTGATAAAAGCTTAATAAAAATTTTATATGATTCCAGATGTTATAGTGGAAGTATTGATTTTTCAGATGATAATTTAAAATATATTTTAAATAATTATAAAGATAAAATTCATTTCGAAAATAATGATAAGAATGTTCCAATTATTGAAGAATTTCCTTTTAAATCTAATTTAAAGAAAGATAATGATGACTTTGTACTTGACTTTGATTTTAGTAATGTTGGTAGAGTTGGTTCTCTTACAAGAGATAATGAGTATCTTGCAACAGAAAATGCTATATATCATTTAAATAAGAAAGAAAGAAGTATATTTGAAACACTTTATAATAATGGATTTGAACATATTAAATTTGATAAAAAAAGTATGCCTATATTTGAAAAAGGACTTCTTAGAAGTTTAAAGAAAAATATTAAAATCGAAAATGGAATAGACTTAGTTATTAGTGATAAACCTACATTTGCATTTTACTTTGATATTGATAAAAATGATTTCTTTATAAATGCTACAATAAAATTTAATTATAATGGTGAAGAAATTGATTATTTTTATAATAATACAAAGACTCCTAATAATATTTTACGTGATATTGATTTTGAAAATAATACATCTACTATTTTAAGTAATTATAATTTTGCTAAAGGTGATAAGTTCTTTTATATTAATGATGTTGATGAGTCTGTTAATTTCTTAGAAAGTGGTCTTCCAGAACTTGCAGATAAATATAAAGTATTTACATCAGAAAAGATTGATAATACAAAAATTAAAAAAGCTCATGCTGAGGCTATGTTTGGAATTGGTAAAGATGAAATACTTTCATATAACTTTAAACTTGATAGTGTTCCTGATGAAGAGCTTAATTCACTTCTTGATTCTCTAAAAAATAAAAAGAAATATTATAGACTTAAAAATGGTGATATTGTAAATCTTGAAGATGAATCTTTAAAAGAGTTAGATGATTTAAGTGATGATTTAGATGCAGATGGATTCAAAGGTGAAATTCCAAAGTATAGAGCACTTTATTTAGATTCACTTAGAAATAGTAAATATCATATAATAAAAACTGATAGTATATTTAATAACTTTATAAAGAATTTTAAAGAGTATAAAAATGCTGATGTTAAGTTTGATAAAAGTGATAGTATGTTAAGAGACTATCAAGTAGATGGTGTTAAATGGCTTTATACCATTTATAAATGTGGATTTGGTGGAATACTTGCAGATGAAATGGGACTTGGTAAATCACTTCAAACTTTAATATTCTTTAAGAAAATATTAGAAGAAAAAAAAGATGCTAAATTTTTAATTGTCGCTCCATCTGGTCTTATTTATAACTGGGAAAATGAAATAAAAAAATGGATTCCAAAAGTTTCTTTTGAGGTTCTTGCAGGAAATCCATCTAAGAGAAAAGAAATGGTAAAGAAAACAAATAAGACTATTTTAATTACATCTTATGCAACATTAAGAGAAGATATTGATTTATATGAAGATAAAAAATTTGAAGTAATGATTATTGATGAGGCACAAAACATAAAAAATGCTAAAGCAGGTATTACAAAATCTGTTAAAAAGATAAATGCTAATACTAAATTTGCACTTACTGGTACACCAATTGAAAATAGTATACTAGAGCTTTGGTCTATATTTGATTTCATTATGCCAGGATTTTTATCAAGTGCTAAGAAATTTCAAGAAAAATATCATTTTAGTGATTTTGATGATAAAGCAAACGACATGCTTTCTCACTTAAAAAGACAAGTAAAACCATTTATTTTAAGACGTAAGAAAAGTGATGTTACAAAAGAGCTTCCTCCAAAAATTGAAAATAACATTTATATTGATTTAGATGATAATGAAAAAAAACTTTATGCTGCTACTGTTAAGAAAACAAGAAAAGATATGGATGATTTAATTAAAACTGGAGGATTTAATAAGAGTAAGATGATGATACTTTCTCTTCTTACGAGACTTAGACAGTTATGTATCGATCCACATATTGTCTTTGAAGACTATAAAGGATCTTCTGCTAAGATAGAGTCTTTAATTTCACTTATAAAAGAACTTGTATCAAATGGTCATAAAATACTTTTATTTACAAGCTTTAAAACAGCTTTAAATATTGTAAAGAAAGAACTTGATAAAGAAAGTATTTCAAACTTTACTATTTCAGGTGATGTACCAAGTAAGAGAAGACAAGAGATGGTTGATGCATTTAATAAAGATGATACTAAAGTTTTCTTAATAATGTTAAGATCAGGAGGAACTGGACTTAATTTAACCGCAGCAGATGTTGTAATACATTTAGATCCTTGGTGGAATCCACAAGCTGAAAATCAAGCAACAGATAGAACACATAGAATTGGTCAAACTAAAACCGTTGAAGTTATAAAACTAATTTGTCGTGGTACTATTGAAGAAAAAATAATTTCACTTCAGGAAAAGAAGAAAAAACTTTCTGATGCAATACTAGAGCAGGGAATGGATGATAGTACTATAATTAATAATTTAACAGAAAAAGAGATAAAAGATTTACTATCATATACAAATAATGATTAGAGTTTAAATGCTTTAATCATTTTTTTTTAAAACTACTAAATTTTAATTTTGATCCATCAATTTTGCAAATTGTTCCATCAAATTTTAATTTTGTACGATGAAATTTGAAATTTCTCATGTCAAATCTGCAAATTTCACTTTTGCATTATCAAGTGCTTTGTGTTATTTTAGCTCCCAAGCAGCGAAAAATGCTGCCTAAAGGAGGTGAAAAGATTATGACAAAAATAAAAGAAAGACCAGAAGGCTTCATTGTACCTATTGCAAGTGATGTTGGACTTAAAGGTGCATTAAAAACACAAGACGAGTTTTTTAAGAAACTTGTATCTAAACTTCTAGATATTCCCATTCAATCTATTATAAGTGGAAAGTTTATTGATAACGAAGTTATTAATAGAACTGAAGGTGAGCCTCGAAAAAAAGTTGATTTACTTTTTTCAACAGATAATATATTAATTAACATTGAAGGTAATACTTATACAAGTGGTATTCTATATAGAAACAATACATATATTTATAGAATTATTATAGATGATAAATTAGTATTTAAGAATCTAAAAGATAAATATTACTTTCAAATAAA
>ONQM01000042.1 GCA_900319955.1 uncultured Eubacteriales bacterium
GTTCCAAGACTTTCATTTTCTTTATAAACTTTTGTAGTAGATGAACCACCATTTCCATTAAATGTTACTTTATATGCTTTAACCCAATTAGCTTTATATGTTTTATTTCCTACTGTTCCTTTTGATATTGTTACATTTTCCTGTGTTTTTTCTCCATTACTTCCTGTCCAACCTGTAAATATATATCCTTCTTTAGTAGGATTATTTAATGTAAAGTCTTCTGTATCTTCTGTATATGTAGTTGGATTTTCATTTGTAACTGTTCCACCATCTAGATTGTAACTAATACTGTATTTATAATCTTTACTATATGTTGCATCTACTCCATATGCATTTACTGTTACTGTAAATGTTTTTACATCTTTTGTTATTTCATAATCTTTTGATACCCACATTCTTAGTCTGTAATAATACTTTACTGATGACTGTATTGTACCAGTATCTAGTACCATTTCTTTCTTTTTTGCGCCATATAAGTCTGTATCATCTGGTGCAGTTGAATCAATTGGTGTAAATGCAGATGGCGCAAGTACTTCACTATATGTTGTTCCATCTGTACTCTTTTCAAGATATAATCTTACATCTTTATTATCAAGTGTTGATGTATCTGCTTTTAATGCTGTTACTTCATACGCTATTGATTGTTTTCCAGTTATATTTGTTTCTACTGTAAAATCAAATACTTGATCTGTTCCTGTAAGTTTTTTACCAACATTATCTTCCATAGGCATAGCATTTGTTATACTTATCTTGTTATCAGCTTCAGTATATGTCATTGTCATAACTCCTGTTGAAATAGAGTTTACTACACTTCCTTGTCCAGTATAATTAAATACTGCATAAGTTACTCCAACAACTGCAAGTATTAATGCTGCGACAAGTACTGTAATTGCTATTTTAACTTTTTTCTTATTATCTTTTTTCATTTCTTTATTCCTTACCTTTCTTATACTATTTTATTATATATATATATATATATATAGTAAAGGTTTTAAAAGATTGTTTACATTTTAATGTGTCAAAAAAATAGTTACATATTGTATTGTAACTATTTTCTTAAACCTAATTTTTTAATTAATTCACGATATCTTGTAACATCTTTTTTAGCAAGATATTCAAGCATATTACGACGTTGTCCAACTTTCTTTAAAAGTCCACGATTTGAATGATAATCATGTTTATGAACTTTTAAATGTTCAGTTAGATTATTAATTTCACTTGTAAGTATTGCTATTTGAACTTCAGGAGATCCAGTATCATTCTTGTCTCTTGCATATTCTTTAACAATCTTAGCTTTTTCTTCTTTTGTAAGTGCCATATTTAAAACTTCCTTTCCTCTATATTTGCTAGTACTGAGATTAGGACGGAAACCCCTAGTCCAAGAACTAGTACGTATATAATATACAAGAAAGTCGTTTAAAAATCAAGTGATTTTACTCTTTTTCACTCTTTAATTTCTTTTCAGCATAAACTCTTTGTACTTCTGTTAAGGCTGCGATTAAACAAACTGTAAATGATCCACCATAACTTATAAATGGAAGTGGTACACCCGTTAGTGGAATTAATCCCATTATTCCTAAAAGATTTACTGATATATGAAGAACTAAGTAAACAAATACTCCATAGCATATTGATTTAGCTATATTTGTGCCTACATTATTTCCAATTCTTAATATTCTATATATAAGTAGTACATAAAGTAATAGTACAACAAGGCCAAATACTGCACCTAATTCTTCTACTAATATACAAAATATAAAATCTGTATAAGGTTCTGGAAGATACAAATATTTTTGAGTACTATTTCCAAGTCCCTTACCCCAAAGGCCACCATTATTCATTGCAATATAACCATTACATACTTGGTTTCCATCAGTTAAGAGTCTATCACATGGATTTTTTATATTAAATCTTTCTGTTTGTCTTTTACCAAGTATTTTACCATTACCAGATATTTCAACAAGTCCCACTACTAAAAGTAAGCAAAGAAGAAGTGTTACAAGTTTAAATTTTGTAAGTTTTGGCATAGGCTGTGCGAAAAATATTGTTCCAACAATTACTGCATATATTATAGATGTTCCAAGATCTGGTTGTAACATTATAAGTAATAATATAATAAAACATGGTACAAGAGGTTTTAAAAGTGTCCACATATTATTGAGATTATTTTTATTTTTATCATAGTAGTATGCTAAATAAAATATTGTAATTACTTTTGCGAATTCAGATGGTTGAAGACTTATTTTGCCTAGATTAATCCAGCTTACTGCATCATTTTTACTTTTACCAAAAACAAGAAGTACTCCAAGTACTATTATCATTGCATACATAAGGACATGTGATATTTTTCCAACTGTTCTACTACTAAGGTTTATCATTATTAAAAATAAAATAAGTCCTACTCCTAAGAAAACTGCTTGATGTATAAAGTAATAATATGGACTAGCTTTGAAACGCATATATGCTGTAACATTAGACGATGAAAAAACCATAACAAGACCTATTATGAATAATACTATAGATAATATAAGAAGAAACTTATCTGTTCTTTTTATGTATTTCACTTTTTCATCCTCTACTTTCTAATACTAGTATACTATGTTTTTTTTCTATTTTAAAGAACAAAATTTATTTCTTTACATATTCTATAGTAGATAAAGGAGGCAAGATTATGTATTATTACGGAGGCGGAAGTTACTGTGGTAACATGAGTAGTCCTTACTACTATCCAATGAGTTATTACCCTAATAATAACAATAATAACACATCTACTTATGCAATTATATTAGTTTTATTTATACTTCTTGTTATTGTTATTGGTGCAAGATATGCAGGATAAGAGCTTTATGCTCTTTTTTTTAATTAAAAAATATGTTATAATATGCTCTGTTAGGGGTGAGATTATGTTAAAAACTAAAGATATACTAGATGAAAAAGATAAGCGACTTCATGAGAAAGCTAAAGAAGTTAAATTCCCACTTGCAGAATCTGATAAGAAAGCTATTAACGATATGATTGAATATTTAACTAATAGTCAAATAGATGAATTAGCAGAAAAATATAATTTAAGACCAGGTATGGGTATGGCTGCAGTACAACTTGGTATAATGAAAAGATATTATGTTGTAGTTCATGAATATGAACCTGGAAAATTTCATACATATGTTTTAATTAATCCAGAAATAATTAGTAACTCTGAAGAAAAAATTTATGTTGAAGAAGGAGAAGGATGTCTAAGTGTTAATAGAGAAGTAGACGGAATTGTTCCTAGGTATGCAAGAGTTACAATGCATGCATATGATATTAATGGTAAAGAATTCAAAGTAAGAGGAAGAGAAGATTTAGCAATTGTATTTCAGCATGAACTTGATCATTTAAATGGAATTATGTTTACAGATCATATTGATCCTAAAAATCCATTTAAAGATAAAGATAAAATGAGAGCAATATAAAAAGCATAGACTTGATGTCCATGCTTTTTTTATATAATAGGAAAGTCAGTTATAAAGGTTGTGATTTACTTGAAAATTTATAAAGCTTATAAGTTTAGAATGTATCCTGATGAATGTACTAAGTCTAAACTTAATTCATTTATGGGAACAAGTAGATTTATATATAACCACTATTTAGAATTAGTAAAATAAAATTATTAATTACTTTTGTTCTTATCCAACTACATTATTATTTTCATCTATCATCATTTCAGGTATTGCACCATTAAGTGTTGCAGATGCTGAAGCAGATGATGCATTATGCCATGCTTTTACCATATCAACGTTATCAGATAGTGGTGCAGGATTTGGAGTTGCAACTTTAACAGAAAGTGGTACTTTAAATGCTGTTCCAAACATTAAACAATTACCAGCTTTTAAATTTTTGACCTTTTCTATTATTTCTTCTGAAATATTTGGAAGCATTGTTTTAATATAATTTAAATCAACAGGATGAGTCATTCTAAGTATTATAAAGTTAGAGCACTGAGAAAGTGATGTATCAGAAAGTTCTGAAGGTCTTTGAGTAATTAGGCCTAAAATTATTCCATACTTTCTACCCTCTTTAGTTATTCTATCAAAAATATTATAACCAAGTATTTTACTATCAGTATCTTCTGATACATATCTATGAGCTTCTTCTATAACTATATGAAATGGAACAGATCCTCTATTTTTCATACCAATTGATTCTTTAAATAAAAGTCTTGAAATAATCTTAACAATATTCTTAGCAAGTCTATCATTAACAAAGCTAATGTTAAAATCTACTATTTGGCATTTATGATTCATTTTTGTAATTAAAGATGCTATATAATTATCTCTTGTAATATATTCTGGATAAGAAAAATAAATACTATCTTTACTATTAACAAGTGTATGAAGTCTAACTAAAAGTACATTTGCAGAATCATATACTTTATCACTTTTTAAAACGCCTTCACTAATTAGAGCAAACTCCATAGCTTCTTCTAGATCTTTTAATGTAAAATAAACATCATGTCTTATAGTATCCTCTACTTCTGTATCCATAATAAATCTACTTATAAATTTACTTACAAGTTCTATTTCTTGGAGTTTACCAGTTTGATCTATATAAAGGCACTGTTTTAATGTTCTTATATAACCAGGTTCTGATATCTTACTTTCAAGATTAAGTTCTTTTGTATTAAATCTTGTAAGTATTGCTGTTACTTGATCACGAATTTTTGTTGATTCATTACCTGACAAAATAACATCTTGAAGTGCACGAGCTATTATATCATTTTTTCTTGCAACAGTTTCTGGCGTATCTCCCATAATAACTGGTACTAGTTTAAGTGCTTTTTCTATTATTGGAAGCTGATTTGCATTTGTAACATCAAGTATTAATGCTATATCATCAACATCTAAAAGCCATAGTGGAATCTTAAGCATTTCATCATCTTTATTTGCAGTATTTGTTGTATAAACTTTATAATCAAGTGCTGGATTTGCTGTTCCAATATATTTAAATGCCCTCGTATATTCTCCATATGCATCAAATAAAAATATATTAGCTCCAACTGGTGCATCGCGTCTTTGTAGTAATCTTTGGAATAGGCCAGCAACTGTATAACTTTTACCAGATCCACTATTTCCAAGTATTGCAAAGTGGTTGCTAAAAAATGCATTTACATCTATATTTATTCTATAATTTTCATAAGTATTACTTGTACCTAAAAATACATTAGATGATGTCTGCTCTTGTGGTCCAAAAAGTTGTGAAAGTTCAGGAAGTTTAATAATTCTAACAGTACTTGCAAAAGAAGGCTTTGAATTTGTTCCAGTGATAAAAGTATTATTAGGCATAAGCTCGCCTACTATTGATGCTTTTAAAAGATTTTTTTCAATACTAATTATCTCTGCAACTGTTTTCTTCTCTTTTTCTTCACAAACTATATGAAGTCCAATAATATTTGGTTGTTTAGTAATATCAATATCAAGTGATACTAAAATAATGTTACTATCAATGCCAATTATATGTCCTATCATTATTACACCCTCTTTTATTCTAACTAAAAAAAGTATAACATGAAATTATACTTTTTAAAAGGTGTATTTTAACTTTTCCATGGATTGGATGGATCTGGATCTGTTGGATCCCATCCTCTATTTGGACTATTAACATCTATTTTAGGATATTCCTGTTTTTTAACTCCACTAGGTAAATTACCATCATATATTTCAACTGTTGTTCCTTTAGGGCAATTATCATAAATCCATTTTAAATCTTCTATTCTCATTCTTATGCATCCCATTGATGCAGCTTCTCCTAACTTATTATATTCTAAATATTCTAGACTATCTTTACTCATTTTTTCATATGGTACTGAATGAAATAAAATATGATTTGTTATTCTAGTTGCATACTGTCCATATACTCCACCATATAATGCTCTCCACTCATATTTATCAGATGTTGTAAATGTTCCAGTTGGAGTTCCGTTATTTTTTCCAACAGATACTGTATAGTTTTTTACAAGTTTTGTATATTTACCATTATTATCAAGTGCATATACAAGTACTACATTTTGATTACGAATAACTTTAATGTAATATGGATTCATATTAGAATAATCATTATTTGTAGTTTCATTTTCAGTATTGTTAATAGATGTATCATTATTTACTTCTTCATTATTACTTGTTTTTATTTTTTTCTTTTCTTTTTTACTAACTATTTTTTTATCATTATTAACTTCTTTTCTAGTACTTTCTTTACGATTAAATACTAAGTAAAGTCCAAGTATAATAAATATAATTAATAAAAATATAATAATTTTTTTAACTTTTAATTTTCTTCTTTTCATACTTTCTCCTTCACAATTATATATGCAATATTATTATATAATATTAATAGAGAAAATAAAATTGTAAATTAGATATATTTATGATAAAATTTCTATTACAAGGAGGTTCAAAATATGCTTGATGAATTATATAATTTAAGAGATGAAATAAAAGAAAGATATCCCGAAAGACAAGAACTAATAGAAAGATTAAATGATGAAATTGCTAAAAAAGTTGCTAAACAAACTTTAAAAAGAAGATTATTGCTTTCTGAAATAGAACATAATAATGAATCAGAAAGAGAAATATCTTATGGAAGTAATGATGATTTAGATAGTTACTTTTTAAGTGAAAATGATGGTAGTTTCGTAGAAGAATATGGTATGACTCATACTTATTTTAGAACATACATGAAGTCTATAGCAGACTCTAAAGTAGAAGAATTAGATTTAAAATATAGGATTCTTAATATTAGAGATAAAAAAGAAGAATATGAAAAAGAATTAAAAGATGTTATTAGAGTAAGAGAAGATAATAAAAGAAAATTTATTCTTCCAGAAGAACCTGAAAAAGAAATAAATAAAAAAGCTAGAAAATTATATTTTGGATTTATAAAAGAAGAAAAAGAGCTTTTAAAAGAAACTACTCAAAAATTTGATGGAACAATATATTATTCTAATAATATTTTTTGTAGATTTGCTAATCTACAGTTAAAATATTTTATGGAAGATTCTCATGCTGTTAATGAAGCAAAAAAATTAATTAAAATTAAAAAGATTGTTTTTAAAAAATAAAAATATCTTTTATGCCGACTTAGTATAATGGTATTACAGATGCATGGTAAGCATCTAAAGGCAGTTCAATTCTGCCAGTCGGCACCATTTATGCTTCCCTGATGAAATTGGTATACATATAAGATTCAGAATCTTAAGGATTTATCCATATGGGTTCAAGTCCCATGGGAAGCACCATAAAGTAATAAAAAGTTAGCCTTTCTTGACTAACTTTTTTTATTATTATTTATTAAATATACTAAATATACTCTTTTTTGTATTTTTCTTAGTTGCTTTCTTTTTAGATGTTACTTTCTTTTCTTTGGAATCAATAGTCATAATAAACTTAGTATTTGATTTGTCATTATCATTTTTCATAGTAAATGTTTGATAATTATTATTAGCATCTATTATTTTCTTTAATGATTCAATATCATCTTTTAAATCTCCATTTACTAATTCATTTATTTTATTAATTCCTTCACTATCAAATTTAGTCATACCTATAGAAAGTGTTTCTGCGCCTTGTTTTAATG
>ONQM01000053.1 GCA_900319955.1 uncultured Eubacteriales bacterium
AAGCATTACATGATGTGAGGACAGTTATAGAAAATGCTACAAAAGATAGTTTAAATCAAATATTCAACTCAAAGCCTAAATTTACATATAAGGTAGAAAATATATGAATAAATACAATATTGAAGAACTAGAGAGCAAAATTGTTAAATGCAAAAATGAGAAAATAGAAAATATAAATATCGATAAAATTGATAAATTATCAGATATAAAAATTGATAGGAAGAAAAAAGGTAATGATAGAATATTAGATTTTATAAGTAAGATTACTAATCCATATATATTTAATGTAAATGGAAGAATTGTAAAAATAGAATTTTCAAACAACGGAAAAAAGGCAGAAGATTGTATTACAAATGTTTTATCAAAATTATATCAATAACTATAACAAAGGTACAAATTAAAAATTTGTACCTTTGTTGATTTTTAAGGAATTCATTAAAATTTTAGGTGGAAGGAGGAAATAAAATGACAGGGAGAAATAGTAGAAGAAAAATCATAGAACAAAATAATAAGAAAATATGGAAATTAGGAGTTTATTGTAGATTATCAAGTGAAGATGGAGATAATGCAGAGTCTGATAGTATAGTTAATCAGAGAGAGCTGATATCTTTGTTTATAAAAAAAGAAAAAGATATAAATATAGTTGATTACTATACTGATGATGGATATTCAGGTACAAGTTTTGATAGACCTGATTTCAAAAGAATGATTAAAGATATAGTAAACGAAAAGATAAATGCAGTTATAGTAAAAGATTTATCTAGGTTTGGAAGAAATTATATCGAGGCAGGAAAGTATTTAGAACAAATATTTCCACTATATAGTACAAGATTTATAGCAATAAACGATAATATAGATAGCTACAAAGATCCAAAGTCTATAAATAATGTAATAGTTCCGTTTAAAAATTTAATGAATGATGAATATGCTAGAGATATTTCAAATAAAGTGAAAAGTGTTTATAAAACAAAAGCATTAAAGGGAGAATTTGTTGGAGGAACAACTCCTTATGGATATACTAAAGATGAGAAAAACAAATATCAATTGGTAATTGATAAAAATGAAGCTGAAAATATAAAACTTATATTTCAGTTATATCTTGATGGTTGGGGACAAATAAAGATATGCAAGTATCTTAATGATAATAAAATACTAGGAAGAAAAGAAATACAAAGAAGAAAAAAAAGGAATATTAGTTTAGAACCTGATGCAGATAATATTCAGTACAAATGGAGTAAATCTACCATTGGAAAAATACTTACTAATGAAACATATATAGGAAATGTGGTTCAAAATAGAACAACAACTGTTAGTTACAAAAATCATAAAGTGATTTATAGACCACGAGAAGAGTGGATAGTAGTAAAAAATACACATGAGCCTATAATAAGTAATGAAGATTTTGAAAAAGTTCAAGAAATTTTGAAAAGCAGAAATTATGAAAAAAAGCCAACAACTAACTTAACCATATATTATGGGAAAATTAAATGTGCAGATTGTGGAAGTGGAATGTGTAAAATGGAGGATTTTAGAGGTAATAGAGTATCTTCCAATTATTATTGTAGAAACTATAAAACTACATCTAGTAATTGTTCTCCACATAAAATAAAAACTTCTGTGTTAAATAATCTTGTATTACAAACTATACTTATGCAGGTAAAATTAGTAATAGATTTAGAAAAATCTATTAACAAGTTAAAAGATGAAGGAAGATTAAAGGAGTTAGAAAGAGCTTATAATTACAAATTTAATAAATTAGAAAATGATATAGATAAATATAAGAAATTGAAGAAAGCATCTTATGAAGATTGGAAACTAGATAATATTTCTAAAGAAGATTTTATGATTTGTTCAAAGGAATACGATGAACAAATAAATAATCTTAATAATGAGATTACTGCTACAAGAAATGTATATAATGAAAGTATTCAAGAATTAAAAAAAGATAATTATTGGATAGATCATTTCAAGAAGAATAAAAATATAAAGGAAGTAAACAGAGAAATTATTTATGAATTAATAGATACAATATATGTGCATGAAAATGAAAATATAACTATTAAATTCAAATACCAAGATGAATATTCAAAAGCTATTGAACTACTTAATTCAAAGGAGTGTGATACCAATGAATAAATGGAAAGTTGCGGCTTATTTAAGGCTTTCTATTGATGATGGAGAGAAAACAGAATCAAATAGTATAACTAATCAAAAAGAAATGATTAGTTCATTTGCAAAAAAAGATAAAGAATTAGTAATAAAAGATTATTATATTGATGATGGGTATTCAGGTACAGATTTTGAAAGACCTAACTTTCAAAGAATGATGATGGATATAACAAAAGGAAAAATTGATACTATTATTGTAAAAGATTTATCTAGGTTTGGAAGAAATTATATTGAAACAGGAAGATATATTGAAGAATTTTTCCCAACAAATAATATTAGATTTATAGCAATAAATGATAATATAGATAGCTACAAAGATCCAAAATCAATAGATAATGTTATAGTTCCGTTCAAAAATTTAATAAATGATGAATATGCTAGAGATATTTCAAATAAAATAAGGAGCGTACTTGATACTAAAAAGGAGAATGGAGAATTTATAGGTTCTTTTGCACCATTTGGATATAAGAAAGATGAAAGAAATAAGAATCATTTATTGCTAGATGATTATTCTTCAAAAATAGTAAAGAAAATATTTAATATGATATTAAAAGGAAAAAGCAGGAGTGAAGTAATTAAGGAATTGAACGAGTTAAAAATACCAACTCCTTCAGCATATAAAATGCAAACAAATCAGTTAAAAGAAAAGTCAAAAAAAAGTATGGCTACATGGGATAGAAAAAAAATTGATTTTATTTTAAAGAATCAGACATATACAGGAGATTTGATACAAAGTAAAACAAAAGTTATTAGTCATAGGGTACATAAAATAAAATATAATACAAAAGATGATTGGATTATAATACATAATCATCATGCAGCAATAATAACTAAAGAAGAATTTAAACAAGTTCATGATATTTTATATAATAGAGATACTAAAATAAAACAAAACAATAAACTTGATATTTTTTCAGGTCATTTAAAGTGTGCAGATTGTGGTAATAATTTATCAAGTGTAAAGGCAAAAAATCATACTTATTATTATTGCACTTCATATTTAAGACATAAAGAATGCTCAAAACATTCTATAGATAAAGATGATATAGAAAAAGTAGTTTTGGATTTAATAAATAAGCAAATAGACTTAAATGTTGAAATAGAAGAGAAAATAAAAATAATAAGTGAAAAAATAAAAGTTGATTATGACAAAGAAATTCTAAAGAATAGGTTAAAAACATTAGAAGATGATATAAACAAATATAATTTATTTAAACGTTCTGTAATAGCTGATTATGAGAGTGGCTTTATATCAAGAGAAGAATATGAAGAATATAATATGGAATATTCAAAGAAGATGACAGAGCTAGTTGTAGTAAAAAATAAAACAATATTAGAGATGGAAAAAAATAATATAAAAACAGACAATACGAGTAATTTAATAAAAAAATATAATAAACATATTAATGTTTTGAATAAAACAATAATAGATGAGATGATAGAA
>ONQM01000044.1 GCA_900319955.1 uncultured Eubacteriales bacterium
ATAATTTTGGGGGTAAGGGGGAATTTTGCCCTTTTTTACATATTTTTAATAAATTTAATTTTTTATCAAAAAATACTTGATTTATGTTAGCAAGTTTCACTTTTTTCTTATTATCATTTTTCATTTTTCTTTTTCCTTACCTTTCTTATACTATTTTATTATATATATATAAAGTAAAGATTTTAGAAGATTATTTACATTTTTATATATAAAAAAATATCAGTTTTATTCTGATATTAATTTTTTAAACATCCAATAGGAACTATATATATTCCATCTTCTCTTTGATATGCATATGATCCAGTTCCAGTTAGTACCATCAAAAATGATGGATTTTTCATTTTGGATGTATCAATTTTTTCTTTTAATTTTAAAAGATTCTTTACACCATCTTCTATAAGCTTATCTCCACCTAATTTTATTTCTACAAGACCATATGATGAATTTCTTAGATGAATTACCGCATCTACTTCTAGATCTGATGAATCTCTATAATGATATACGTCTCCATTTATAGATTCTGCATATACTTTTAAATCTCTCATACATAAATTTTCAAATACAAATCCAAATGTATTTAGATCATTTATTAAATCTTTTGGTCCTAATCCTAGTGATGCTACTCCGATACTTGGATCTACAAAATATCTTGTTTCTGATGTTCTAACTGTTGTTTTACTTCTAAGATTTGGATTCCATGCTGATATATCTTCTACAACAAATAATTTCTTTAATGCATTTGCATACGAAACAACAGTGTCTGTATCTAAACTAGATGAATCGTTTTTAATCATATCTTCTTTTATTGTTTCATTTGATGCTGATGTTCCAATATTTCTTGCATAACTTTTCATTAAATTTCTAACTCGTTCTGGGTTTCTTGCAACATTATCTACCCTTGACATGTCAATATTAATAATTGAATCAACATAATTATATGCACCATCAAGTGCAATTTCTTTATCAAAAAATAAAGTTCTAGGCCATCCACCTCTAGAGCATAGGTATGCAATGTCATCTAGCTTCAAATTATTTGTGCCACTTATTTTTTTACCATCAAATAAATCTTCTAAGCTTACGGATCCTACCGACTCTCCAGATTCATAAAGAGTCATAGGCCTCATTTTTAATCTTGAAAATCTTCCTGTACCGGAGTGAGATATTTCTTTTAAATTTGGCGGAACTGATGAACCTGTTAAAATAAACTGTCCTTCTTTATTTCTATGATCGCACTCAAATCTTATTGCATCCCAAAGTTTTGGTGCTAGCTGCCACTCATCAATTAGTCTTGGTGTATCTCCTTTTAACAAACTTGATGGTGAAATATCTGCTAGTGAAATGTTTTGTTCTTTTTCTTCTGGACTTGCCATATATAAAACACTATTTGATATTTGCTCTGCTGTTGTTGTTTTGCCACACCATTTTGGTCCTTCGATTAAAACAGCTCCTGATCCTTTAAGTTTTCTTTCAAGAATTTTATCTGCTATTCTGTTTTTATATTCTTCCATATAGGTCATCTCCTATTAAAATTTTATCATTTATTTATATATCATGCAATATTTTTCGGCAATTTGTAGGATTTTCATTCGGTGATTTGTAGACTTTTTATTCGGTAATTTGTAGATTTTAGTTCTTAATTACTTCACTTTCATATAGTTTTTTGTAGTTAGGACACACTTTTAATAATTTTTCATGAGTACCTTCTTGTACATTTCTACCATCTTCTATATATATTATTTTATCTGCATTTTTAATTGTTGATAGACGATGTGCAATAATTAATATTGTATAGTCTTTCTTTAAATTATTAATTGCATTTGTTATAGCCTTCTGTGATTCATTATCTAAACTTGATGTTGCTTCATCAAATAGTATTATTTCTGTTTTTTGTATAAATGCTCTTGCTATTGCAAGTCTTTGCTTTTCTCCACCTGATAAGTTTACTCCACCTTCTCCAACTATTGTATCAAGTCCATTTGGAAGATCCTTTACAAAGTCATAAAGATCTGCAAGCTTTAAAGCATTAATCATTTCTTCTTCTGTTATATCTTCTTTAACTAATTTTAAATTATCTCTAATGCTTAAATTAAATATATAAGGGTTTTGTGAAACTACCGTAATATTTCCTCTTATACTGTCTTTATCAAGCTCATTTATATCAATTCCATCTATTTTTATTGTTCCAGTATAATTATCATACATCTTACATAGAAGACTAAATATTGTTGATTTACCAACTCCAGACTTTCCAACAAATGCAACTGTTGTGTTAGCATTAACCTTAAATGTCATACCTTTAAGTACTTCTTTTTTGTCATAACTAAAGTGAACATTATCAAACATAAAGTCACCATTTATATGATCTAAATGTGTGTTACCAAAACTCTCTTTTATAAACTTAGGACTATCAATTAATTCATACACTCTTTCACATGATAAATTAAATCTATTCATTTGTTTGATTAAATAATCTATACTATATCCTAAATATTTTGTTCTTTCAGCATAATTATGTATTACTAGTGCATTTGCAATATCTAATTCTTTATTAATTATTAATGAAATCATTAAGAAAAGTTCTAAGCATTCAAGCACTGAAAATACTATATCGTAATAGAAGTCATATCTTATATTTACATATTCTTTATCAAAAGATGATTTTGTATGTTTAGTGAGAAGTTCATTTAATTTGTTTTTAAAGCTTTTTTCACTATTTAACATTTTAATATCTTTTTGTCCTCTTATGAGCTCTGTTGAAAATGATGATGCATCTTCACTTATTTTTCTATAATCCTTATCTTTTTCATTTAATGTTTTAGCTCCTTTCTTTATTATAGTTATATAAATTATTTCTTTTATTATAATATAAACAAACATTAATTTATTAATTATAAATATGCTTACAAATATACCAATACTTTCTGTTAAGTTTGTAATTTGATTAATCATATCATCAAATGATGACGATATTTCTTTAGTATCACTTTGCATTCTTTCTATTATTTTACCTGTTCCAATTTTATTTATTACACTATCTTGAAACTTTAATACAGATGATGCAACATCAAGTCTTAGACTGTAGCTTACATTTGTCTCTATTTTTAAAAGAATCTTTCTTATAAAAAATATTATCATATTATTAATAAAATAAAGTATGTAGTATAAGATTGACATTAGTGCTAGTTCATAGAGCATATTACTCGTTAACTTAATTACCATTTTTGCAGAAAGTACTGGAAGAAGTATTCCAAATATAATACTAAGACAAGAAAGTATCATATATATAATTAATAGTTTCTTTGATTTTTTTAAATATTTCTTTGTCTTATTAAAATTATTTTTTAAATTTTTTAATTTATTTTTCATATAACATCACAAAAAAATTATATCAAAAAAATAAAGACTTTTGAATAGTCCTTATCTATAGAATACTTTTGTGTAAAGTTTAGCACTTGATGATAACTTCTTGCTACTATTTTCTTCTGTAATATCATACTTATAGAGTATATCTTCTATTTTTTGCTTTCCATCTATTATTTTATTTACATCAGAATTTATTTCTTTCTTTATATTATTATTCCCTGTTTTATAAATATTAAATAAATAATCTGCAAGCATACTAGAATAAATATATGTCTCGGATTCCATTGTTCCATAATTAATTTTCTTTTCTTTCTTAGCTTTTTCAAAGCCAAGTAAAGGTTTTTTAGTTTCAAATAATCTAAATAAATCTTCTTTTTCTAATATGTCTTCACCGAGTTCATATGCTGATACTTTTTCCATAAATATTGGTATCATTTCTTCTAAAAGTAAATTATCCGTATAACCTTTATTTTTATAAAGAAGTCCATGATACATTTCATGAATATATGTTACCATAAGATTATCATCACATACTCCTGCAAGTTTTATATAAGATATAATTATAGGAAGCAGTTTATAAAATTTTTCATTTAAATTAGAATATAAATTATCAATATATATGTAATCAGTATTTTTCTTAGCATAAAGATCATATCTTACTATTTCTTTATCAAAAATATCTTTTTCGTCTAAGTATTTATTAGTATCATTAATTACATTTATATATTCATTTTCACTTATATTTAGGCCATATTTTTTTATAAGCTTTGTATTTACTATAAAGTTATTATTAAATTTTATTTTAGTTGAACATTCATTATTTGTATGATCAAGTGCAAAGTTTTTACCAAAGTTTAAAAGAGAATCTATGGAATAAAGTCTAAGTGATCTAAGCTTTGGCATTGAAGGCAGTTCATGAAACATTGTATCTCTTAAATTTTCATAATCTTTAGTTTCAAAGAAACTATCATTTGCATTTTTATATCCATATGTATTAAGTTTATCAATAACTTTCTTTTTATCTTCTTCATTTAATTTATCTAACATTAATTACTACTTCCTTTTCACAAGTGTTTTTGGTTTTTCTTTTACAACTTTAAAATTAAAATATCTAAACTTTTGCTTGCTTCTTTCTAAGTTCATAGTTTCATCTGTAACTGCAGTTATTGTATATATTACATTTCCACCATTTTCTTTTCTTTCAACTCTTCTAATTTGAGGACTTGTATCACATATTTCAAAATAGGTTTTAGCATCTAAAACACCATTTTCTTCTCTTATTTTGTTTTCTATTTCATAGTTATACATTACATTATCTCCCATTTATATAATACTTACTACCTAATCTTATGTCTTCATCTTTAATTTTATCATTATCAAAATAGTTTTTATTTTTTGCAACTAAATGTTCTACTTCTATAAATTTAGAATATTTTTCTTTAAATTCATTTTCTAATCTACTATTGAAATATAAAAATAAATTCTTGTAAAGATTATTATCGCCTTTTTCAAAATCTTCTTCTCTTACTTCCATTAATTTAGGCGTTTCTCTTTTTAAATCTTCATCTACTATCATTATTGCAGATGATAAATTTAATGCTTTTTCTGTTTCTCTTTCTAAGTAGCTAATTGTTACATCGCCTACTCCTTTAATATCGCCTAATTTAAGTATTCTTATCTTAAAATGTGATAAAGGTTCTTCAAAATACTCATCACTTTTGTGATATCTAAACATTAAATTAGCATCTTTACTAAGTTTTTTATTGTTATTAGACTGCTCATATGTATTACACATATTTTTAAAATCTATTTTAGAAGGTATAATTGCAAAATCAGGCTCTTCATCATATAGTTTATCTGTAAATGCCTTTTCACGTGATGCTGCAAATACCTCTACTGCTAATGCATCAACTGTTGCATTTTTAGTACTGCAAGGCATAATAGTTCCTCTATCATTTACATAAAAATCATCTATTCCAATTAAATCAAATATATTATTAATTTCATATAAATGATTATCTTTTAAATCATTAATAGTGAGTTTCATTATTTAACCCCCCCTTATTTTTAAATTATCTTTTCTTTATCTTGCTACATACATATTGTGTCTCATCTTCCAAATCTTTTAGTGTTCCATTATTGCTAATTATATAATCACTTGATGCCATATCATTTAAAGTTATATTCTTTAAATCAAATATAAAATGATGAGATGAATAATCCATATTCATACCAATTATATCTTCATCTATTTTATCAAAGTTAGGATTTATGGGTCCATAAGTATTAAAATTTTCTTTTACATAATTTTTATTAAAAGAGTCAACATAAATAGTTATCTTGTCATATTTATCATCATTAACAGGTAATTTTTCATCATTTTGTTTATGTCTATCAACTATGATAGATGCATTTAATCTTAACATATTATTTATATTTCTTCTTGTTTCAATATCTGTTGCTCTTTCAATTATTTTAGTTACAGAATTATAATCAGCACTTATTATTTCAGGATATGTTTTTCTTAAATAACTATATAAATGCTTTATTCTATCACTTTTATAGTCTTCTTCTTTACTCCCCATATAGATATCATAAAGCATGCTTCTATAAAAATCTGAGCTTAAGCGATATGCTCCAAGGTGCTTTGATAAGTATCCTGCTGTGGTAGTTAAACCAGATCCTCTTTCTCCAACTAATTCTACATATAGTGGCATCATATATATTCCCCCTCACAAGCTATCATATTATATCATTTTTAAGTCTATTTTTCAATAGAATCAAAGAAAAAATGGAATTAATCCACTTTTTCTATTTTATCAAGTTTACTATCTACAAATACATATTTTAAATTAATTGTTTTTTCTTTATTTATATTTTCAGATACTGTAAATGTTATTATGTTTCTATTTACTTCTATATCTGTTATATTTCTTGATAAAGTTTCTTTTACATCAGGCTCTTCACCTACAAATATCTTTTGATTTTTTAAATATGTAAATGTCTTTCCATTATATTTAAATGTTTCTAAGTCATTACATGATGTAAAAAGTTCATTTATTTTTTCTATTATTTTATCTTCACTTATTACAAGTGTTCCATCATTATTTTCTATATCATTACTATTTAGATTAGGAAATGCAATAGCTTCTTTTATTTTCATTGTAATATTACCATTTTCTAAATCATCAATATAATCAAAATCATCATTAATAATTATTTTATCAAGCAAATACTTATTTTCTTCAATTTGTTTTTCTTTTGTATTTTTATTAGCATCTTTAGATATATTTTCTTTTTCTTGTGTACTTTCATCTATATTTTTTACTACTTTACCATTTTTTGCTATAGCTTCACCATTATATACTAAGTATGATCCATATCCTATCACTGCAAGCAGAAGAATAATTAAAATATTTTTAATAGTATTTTTTATCTTTAATCCACTTATTTGTTTTTTATAAAGTTTTACAACTTCTGATGCAGCTTCTTTTTCAACTCTTTTTTTAATATATTTATCTATTTCATCTTTATAATCATCTAAATTAAATACTTCATTTTCTTTTTTCTTTCTAGCCATAATGAACCTCCTTAAATTACATATATTATATCACTAATTAGTTAAAATATATATCTTTTTATAGATTTTTGTATTATAATTAAATTGTTTCGTGGGTATAGTATAATGGTTAGTATTATGCTTTCCCAAAGCATAGATGCGGGTTCAATTCCCGTTACCCACTCCAGTGACGTTTCTGTTCGAACTTTTATAGTTTGAACTTAACATATATATCAATCCGTTCGGGTTGATTTTTTTGTGTTTACAAAAGAATTAACAAAGATGGTGTTTGTAGTGATTAAGATTATTACACAAGAGTTAGAAATAGAAAGTAATCTTAAACAACGATTAGAATTTATATGTGAGTTTTGTCATATCAAACCTACTATTATAAATGGTAGTATTAGAAAAATTGATAAAACAAATTTATCTTACATAGAGCCACATAGAGTTATTGTTAAAGATACTACTTTTCTAGCATTTAATTATTCTACTGATATTTATGTTGGTAGTCTAAATAAA